>JAEZHX010000174.1 GCA_023436765.1 Bacillota bacterium | reverse complement strand
AAAATAAAAATTTTCCATTTTAGTTTTAACTTATCCATTAAAACGATACCCCAATCCTCTGAGTGTTGTGATCAATCCCGCATAATTTCCCAGGTGCTTGCGAAGTAATTTCATGTGAGTATCAAGGGTGCGATCATCCCCGAAATAATCATACCCCCATATTTCGGCAAGTATCTTCTCTCTCGGTACGGCAATATTTTTGTTGCGTATAAGGAAAAACAATAGATCATATTCTTTTGGAGCCATATCGATCTGTGTCCCATCAATAAACACCTTGTAGGCGGTAAAATCCGCCAGAAAACCCTCTTTTTCAAAAATGATATGTCCATCTTTCTCTTTGGGAGGCTGTGAAGTTTTTGCACGTCTGAGAATTGCGTTTACTCTAAGCATAATCTCTTTTGACGAAAAGGGTTTAACCACATAATCATCCACGCCTACTTCAAAGCCAAAAACCTTATCGTATTCCTCACCACGGGCAGAAAGCATGATAACCGGAGTATCAGAGGTTTTGCGGATTTCCTTCACCGCAGAAAAGCCATCAAGCTCCGGCATCATAACATCCATGATAATAATATCAAAGGTTTGTGTTTTACATAGCTCTACCGCCTCTATTCCGTCGCAGGCTTCGAAAACTTCGTGCCCTTCAAACAAGGCATATCGTTTTATTACTGCTCTTAAGCCTTCTTCATCATCACATATCAGCATTTTTGCCATGGAAAATCCTCCTCGAAAAACAATCTTCTGTGGCAGATGCAGCAAATCTGTCACAGATTCAAGCTCGATAACTCAAGCATTATTTTACCTCAAACAAAGTAAAAATACAAAGCTATCTGAACTTTAGAGGAACAATAATTTACGCTTAATAATTTCTTCTCTTTTTTGCTACACAGAAGGTTAGGAGCGAAAGAAGAGCAAGTAATCCGAAAAATAAGATTAAGTTTTCAGTGGGGCTTGTTCCGCTGTTAGTTTTCACTCCGAACGGTGACGATGCACCCCCTCTGTCCGGTGTTATGATTGTATTATTTTCAGCAGGGTTTTGCATATTGTCGCCGGGTCTTTGCATAAATCCGTTACCCATAAGCTCACGATCAGGCATATTTTCTATCTGGCTCGGATCGAAGCCTTCGCCACCTAACGGATTATTCCAGTTAGTCGGTCGTTCTCCCTTGTCACCACGATTGCCACCGCCCATCATGCTGCCAAGGGAAGAAAGGTTTAGATCGCCGGCTGAAATAAGCTGATCCGGATTTGCAGTCTGCCCTGCTGTGGTAGAGGGAATAGTGCCGTCAAGCTGACCTTGTATGCTCTGGTAGCGCAAATTACCAAGAAGTTTGAAGGCTTCAATTGCTGATTTGTATTCTTCAAAAGTACATAAGGCTGTGTTGTCATTTTTAACATAATCGGTGATAAGTGTATCAAGCTGCGTAATTTTCTCTTCCCATTTGCCGTCTGCGAAGTAATTTGTCATAAGTTCTTGAAGATAGCCATGGTATTTTTCTAAATACTCCGTATTGGAAAACAGTTTTTCGATCAAAGGTCGGGAACTCATTTCCACACCGCTTACAGGAGAATCTATTGGGAAATTGATTACAGAAGATGCATTTCCGTTTTGAAAGCCACCCCAAGCCAAATTGTAGTCCCATGGCAGGATTGTAACTTTACCGTTATTCTCGTAGAGATAATAATTCTGGGCCATGCTCGAGGAATAACTGTCCAGATTCACCACAATGGTATGAGCAGCAAGATATCGTAATATTTGGTCAACATCAAAATAAGCTTCCAGATTTTCTCCTGTAGACAATACCTTTAATGCATTAATAACGCGTTTGAAATCACTATCATCACCTTTACCAACAACATTATCAAAGATTGCACTGTATGAGGAAACATCGTCTGTTGAATATTCCAAGCTACCGCCATTACCTCCTCTGCCGCCCATGAAACCACCGAAAATATTGTTCGATCCCTTCATTTGCGAATCATTTTTTTGCTGGTCAGGCAGATTTGTGGCGTTTGATGTTGAATCGGTTGGTTTATTCGGCTGAGTTTCTTCTCCCTGTCCGTTTATCGGTGGTTGCATATCACTCTGTGGGAAAGCACCACCTTGCCAGTCAGCCGGTGGTTGCATATCACTCTGTGGGAAATCACCATTTTGCCAGTCAGCCGGTGGTTGCATATCACTCTGTGGGAAATCACCACCTTGCCAGTCTACCGGTGGTTGCATATCACTCTGTGGGAAATCACCATTTTGCCAGTTTGCCGGTGGTTCCATACCACCCTGTGGAAAGCCATTACTTCCTTTATTATTACCACCCATATCCATGCTTTTTACATTATACATCATACCGCTGGTTGTGGCGAATGTTCTGGCTTCATAGCTATCGCCATAATTTTCCACTGCAAGATAAAGCCCCCAGCCTTCGCCATTCACTTTGATATCGGCAAATCCAAAGAATGGCGCATCCACGCCAATTTCTTGCATTAGCTCATAGGAAACATACTCCTTCATGTAAGTATTATCACCCAGCATATTATTGACCACAAAGCTATCAAGCCCAAAACATGTCTGCCCCTTGATGTATTCGTCAAATTGCAAACGAAAACTATATCTGTCGCTGTTGGAGCTTGCCACTTGGGTTAAGCTGGAGTTGCCCTTAGGACGGACACCCACATTTTGAAATTTTGTTCCGTTCACAACCACGTCCGCCATGATATATTGTTCACTTATGGCATTGTCCAGCATTTCTTGCCAATCAGCTTCATCTGCAATAATCTCAATAGAAATAATATCGGAGCCGAAAATCTTGGTTGCATATTCTGTCTCGGTTCTCATGCCGCCGCTTTCAGCTTGAATATTGCCAAATATCACAAAAGCAATGCTTATGATCAAGGCAATAACAACGGCAATCGCTGCTATTATATTTATTTTTTTACTTTGTATCATGCTGTCACCCCGAATCTAAGCATACCTAAGCGGTGTATTCGCCGTTGTAGCTTACAAGACAAGCATTGCTCACACCGTTTATTTCAAGTAATTCATTAAGAAGCCTTGCAGACATATCTAAAAGTCGCACTTCAACGGTAAGCTCAATGCCGTTTTTGGAAACTGTCTTTGCCTTAATCAAGCTTTTCTTGGTTTTCTCCTTTATGATTGCCATGCAGTCGCTTTCCGCTTTATCATTTTCAAGATTTAGAACCATGATATATGGTGTGTCACTGCTTTTCTTATTCACAAACACCAGAAGAATGATCCCAATAAAAATCGAACCGATTACTGCAAGAGGGATAAGTCCTGCACCAACTACAATACCCGTTGAAATAGCCCAAAACAAAAAGGCAATGTCGAGAGGCTCTTTCACAGCGGTTCTGAAACGAACGATGGACAGGGCACCTACCATGCCAAGCGACAAGATTATGTTTGATGTGACTGCTAGTATAATGAGGGTCGTAATCAAGGTCATGGCCAATATGGAAACGCCAAAGGATGCAGAGTACATTACTCCGGCAAATGTTTTTTTGTAAACATAAAAAATAAATAGTCCAATTGCAAAGCTCAGTAGCATTGCAATAGTTACATCTAGGATGGAAAATTCTGAGGCTTTTTCCAGAAAACTTGATTTGAAAATATCATTAAATGTCATATCATATACCTCCAATTTATATAATTCTAGTTACTGCATATTTGGAAAATGAAGTACTTTCTCTACTGGAAAGTGATACCATACCGCGGATTATCTCGGGTAAAAAGCTGTCATATTTCACTTCGAGAATATAAACTCCTGAAATCTGTACCGGAATGGGTTCGGGCTTCAAAAAATCATGGACATTGTTGCTTGTGCGAAGGTCATAATCCAAGGTTACACGTACATTTCCCATTGGGTAGATAAAGGCCTCACGCTGATAGGCTACGATATTTTTAGGACGAAGCTGCTGGTAATGCATTTTCGCATATAACTCCTGGCACAGAGGGCTCTCCTTTTTATTCAGAATAGCCAGGTCACCATCAAGCAATCGCGTACATTCCTCTGCCGTTAGGAGGGCACTCTCCTTAAAACAAATGCCATTCTTTTTACTCTTTTTTTCAAGTCGGATAAACGAGGTGTCGTCGTTATAAAAACGCAAGCGAAACTTTTCCCGCTCATTTACACCGTCAATCTTTTCCTTTAAAGCCTTATCGTTGTAATTGTCAAAGTAGAGGCTCTTGACTAGATAACCGTTTCCCTCTGTCGCATTTTTGTCGAGGCTAGCAACAAATGGAAGCCTTGCTCTAAGCTGTAATACATCGTTATAGTTTATATAATACTTCAGCTCATGTCTGCCTCGGGAATTTCTCATATTTTCACTCCTTTCTTTGGGTTGTTTTTTATTCTAAACCATAAAAGTGAAAAGAAATTGTTTGTTATCTGAACTTTAGCTGAAGTATGATAACAAAAAAAGATTGCACCAAAGATTGTATCCTTCAGTGCATCTTTATTTTTGGGTCTCCGCCCTTTTGTTATATTTTAAACCTTCCGAATTAAGTCAATCAGGTCCTGTGGATGTAAGGGTCCGCTGAAGATAAAGCCCTGGATGATGTCACAGTGCTTTGCTGTCAGCAGCTTGAGCTGCTCCTCGTGCTCGACACCTTCGGCAACTACCAGGATATTTAGGCTGTGAGCAAGTTGGATAATTGCTTCGGCGATATTGGAATCCTTCTTGCTGATACAGATGTTATCAATGAAGGATTTGTCTATCTTTAAGGTGTTGATCGGCATCTTCGTCAGGTAATTCAACGAGGAATAGCCGGTGCCGAAGTCATCCAGGGAGATGCCAACTCCGATTTCCTGCAGGGAAGCCAACAGCTCGGTTGCGTCCATGATGGATGCAACCAGGGTGCTTTCCGTAATCTCCAGCTCCAGGTACTTCGGCGGCAGTCCGGTTTCTGCAAGGATATCTGACAGCATGGCGGTAAAACCGGGGCGGTTAATCTGTACGGAAGAGATATTAACGGATACGGGTCTGGGCGTAATGCCCATATCAATCATAGACTTATTAAAGAGGCAGGCTTCACGAAGCAGCCATGAGCTTAGCTCAATAATCAATCCGCTCTCCTCTGCAATCGGGATAAATTCCTCCGGTGTCAGAGGACCTAACTTGTCACTCCGGATTCTCATCAGTGCCTCATAACCGATGACATATTTGGTAGTTATCTCAAATAAGGGCTGGTATTGGATATAGACATCTTTATTATCTATGGCATTTCTTAGCACTTCAATGATCATTGTATTCCGATTTAATTCGTCTTCCATCTTGGCGTCGAACAGCGTGAATTTGCTCTTACCGGTATCCTTGGACTTATACATGGCAATATCAGCATTTTTGATCAACGCATTCGGGGATAAGCCATTCTGTGGATAGACAGCGATTCCGATACTCATGGATACATAGATGACCTCACCGTCCAGCTCCAACGGTGTACGGAAGCATTCTATAATTTTAGCAGCAAACTCGATTGCTTCCTCCTGGACCGTGATTCCCTCTTTAAAAATCAGGAATTCATCACCGCCTGCTCTGGCTAACATATCGTTTTCTCCGATGACGGAGGCCAGGATCTGTGCGGTTCTCACCAGTAAGGAATCTCCGTATTCATGTCCCAGAGTATCATTCACTGTCTTGAAATTGTCCAGGTCTACAAAATAAACGGCATGGGATCTCTTTGTGGAAGTAGTAGCAACCAAGGCGGCATTGACATAGTCCAGAAATGCCAGTTTATTCGGTAGATTTGTTAAGGTATCATGATATGCCAGATACTCGATATGGTCATAGTTCGTACGTAGCTGTTCTTCGTTTGACAGTAGCTCTTCATGCATGGAGGCCAGATCTTCGTAATTCGTCTTTATGATATGCAGCATTTTATTGAAATTCTTGGATAGTTCGCCAAGCTCATTTTTACTCTTGATATTGGATTGTACATTTAAGTCACCATCCGAGGCAGTCCGCATGGCGTCCCTTAAGGCAATGATCGGTTCAGTTAATTTCTTGGTCAGAAAATGAGCACAAAGAATGATAATACCTAGCAGAACAGCACAAAGGAAAATCAACAGGGACAGAATGATGCTGGTGATGGATAACAACTCGGATACATTTTGTTTGACGATCAAAACCCAGTCAAATTCGGGAATGATACAATAACCGTTGGCAAGCACTTTGTCACCTTGGTAGCATTCAAAGGTACCACTTTCAGGAATAAGTCCCTTATTATAATTTATCACTAATTCGGCCATCCGCTCGAGAGGGATTGTATCCCCGATTAAGGTTTGATCCGGATGATAGAGAACAGTTCCGTCACGATCCAGTAGGATGCCTCCTCCGGTCTTTCCGACTGTGATGGAACCCATGAATTTCTGGAAATAGGAGAGATTAACGGTACTAACGATATAACCTATGGGTTCTCCGGTGGCTAATCCACTGTTATATACCTGACATCCGATTTCGATGGTATGAAGTTCGTCATTTCCCATGAGGACAGAAGCAACACCATTGATTCCGACTGCATAATTTTTCGTAGCAGACAAGTAGGAAAGGGTAAGGCTGTTATTGTCATATCTACCGACAAGTGCGAGATCTGAACTGGCGACGATCCGCCTGTTAATGTCATAGAATGAGATTAGTTCACAGGACCCATAGTTTTCCTTTCGGGTCTTAAGAAGTTGATTGGCTGATTCTGAAAGTTCCGGATTCTGGGTGCTGTCGGACTTTGCAGCCAGTTTATGAAGCTCATCCTGAATAGAGAGAAGGGATAATTCCGTCTTCTGAGTTCCGATCAGAGCCTCTAGTCCACTGCGATGAGCTTCTGCCATGGTTTTGAGATTATCCGTCTGAACCTCAAGCAGCCTTCGATTAATGATCCCCTGAACAATTACGGACATGAGCACAACAGGTAATATTGAAGAAATTATCAAAAGAATTCGTAAGGATTTCTTAATTGACATGACCCATAACCTCCGTAATGTTAACAATGGAATAAAAAAGTCCATCTATACCTATTCTATCAATTACGATATAATAATGCAATAAATTTCTATTATTAGGGAGTAGAGCGGGTGAAAACTGTACCCAAAACCTTCATTTGTTATTCTCCGGGGAACAGATAATTGGAGTTTATAAGGTTTATAGAATTTTTAGTTGAAAATATAGGATATTAAGGTTATACTTGTGATGTTATTAATTCGGGCATTCGGTAATAATATACAGCAAAGGGCATGTCTAGAATAGAGATGCAAAAGAAGGAAAGCAGGCTGAACTATGTACAGATTGATTGCACAGGATGGGAGAGCCAAGAGCGGTGAATTCGAGACCGTACACGGGACGATACAAACTCCGGTATTTATGAATGTTGGAACAGTAGCAGCGATCAAAGGCGCTGTGTCTACGATGGATCTGAAGGGCATAGGGACACAGGTGGAGTTGTCCAATACCTATCATCTTCATGTCAGGCCCGGTGACAAAGTAATTAAGCAAATGGGCGGACTTCATAAATTCATGGTCTGGGATAAACCAATTCTTACTGATTCCGGTGGCTTTCAAGTGTTCTCCTTGTCTAGTCTTCGTAAGATTAAGGAAGAGGGCGTGTATTTCAGCTCCCATATTGATGGCAGGAAGATTTTTATGGGACCCGAAGAAAGCATGCAGATCCAATCAAATCTTGCATCTACGATTGCAATGGCCTTTGATGAATGTCCCCCGCACCCTGCAACAAGAGAGTATATGCAGGCATCCGTGGACCGGACCACCCGTTGGCTGCTTCGTTGTCAGGCGGAGATGAAACGGCTGAACGGTCTTGAGGATACCATCAATCAACATCAGATGCTGTTCGGGATCAATCAGGGAGGCACCTTTGAGGATATCCGGATTGAGCATGCGAAGAGGATTACGGAATTTGATCTGGACGGATATGCGCTGGGCGGCTTGGCTGTCGGTGAAAGCCATAGTGAGATGTATCGGATTATTGAAGAGACCGTACCCTATCTTCCGCTTAAGAAGCCTGTTTATCTGATGGGAGTCGGTACGCCGGCCAATATTCTCGAAGCTGTGGACCGTGGAGTGGATTTCTTCGACTGTGTATATCCTTCAAGGAATGGAAGACATGGACATGCTTATACAAACGAGGGCAAGAGGAATCTTCTGAATGCAAAGTATGAGCTGGACGACCGGCCAATTGAAGAGGGCTGCGCCTGTCCAACCTGCACCCATTACAGCAGGGCATATATCAGACATCTCTTGAAAGCAAAGGAAATGCTTGGGATGCGGCTTCTGGTACTCCATAATCTGTACTTCTATAACCATATGATGGAGGAAATCAGAGAGGCAATCCGTGGAAAACGATATCAGGAATATAAGAAGAAAAAACTCGACGGTTTTTTAATGAGCGATGACAAATAAAATAATATTTAGGAGGTTTTTGTTATGAATTATTTAGCACTTTTAACAGGTGAAGGAGCAGCAACCGGCACTTCTGGCGGTACAGGCGGTGGCTGGATGGTACTTATCATACAGATCGGTATATTAGGATTTTTACTGTATTTTATGCTGATTCGTCCTCAGAAAAAGCAGCAGAGACAGATGCAGGCTATGTTATCAACCGTGGCAGCAGGGGATTCCGTTCTGACATCCAGCGGTTTCTACGGAGTTGT
>JAEZHX010000173.1 GCA_023436765.1 Bacillota bacterium | reverse complement strand
AAATAGATTCAGAATATTATGTTATCATGGACCTTCTTACTTTATTTTGACTTTAATACGTTTCCGACCATCTTAAAGCTGATCTTCTGTCCGTTATAGAGGATCAGACCCTTATAAATACGTCCGGACAGCAGGATAACCAGCAGCGTAAAGATGAATAACAGAATTAGGGTTATCACTCCTTCGAGGAGCCCTATCGTACCGGTAATCAGATCGGAGGGAACACAGAAGGGTGCTGTAAACGGGATATAGCGTGCAATCTTTAAGAGCCCATCATTTCCCATTAACGGGGACAGGTAAGTTACAAGAAAGCTGATGATGATCGGAAACTGAAATATTGCTTGAGTTTGTGCTACATCCTCCGGCTTGGAAACCATACAGCCGGCAAGACCTGCAATAACTCCGTAGAATAAGAAGCCGATTGCAAAGAAGATTACTGCCATAACAACAGCAGGCAGTGTCATCGCAGTTTCACCGATATTATCCTTCAGGAAATTGATTACGGTTATAACCGAGTTCTGGTATTCCGGGTACATAGCATGCGCAATTGCATTTCCGCCATATAAGCCTACCACGCCTGCAATGATCCAGCCTACGAACTGCAGTAATGCCATACTGGTGATAGCCAGTACCTTGCCTGCAATTAAGGCATACGGATGAACGGAGGTCAACAGCGTCTCCATCAGCTTGGAGGTCTTTTCGGTGGAGACCGATTTACTGATGTTCTGACCATAGAGCAGAAGCATCATATAAAGCATGAAACCGAATAGCATCGGTGCAATGAGCTTAATGGCATATACAATTTCGTTCGTATTCTTCCCAATCTCCTCATAGGAGGTTATAACCGGACTGAGGACAGAGCCTAGCTTTTCCGGAGCAATACCCGCCTGAAGCACCTTATTAGTCTCGAATGCGGTAGTAATCGGACCCATTAAGGACTTAGCCTGTTTTTTGGTGATCTCGGAACCGTCCGGAACGACAGCTTCGAGCTTATAGCCTTTTTCCCCGACGGTGATAATCACCGCAATGGTCTTTGGTGAATCGGAAGCAGCGGCCCGGATCACTTCCTTCCGGTCCGTGCCATCATAATTGACAAAGGTGACAGCCTGAAAGGCATCACCGGAAAGCTCCGGATTCAATCCCTTATAATCTGTAGGTGCCAGCCCGCTCTGATCCAGTACCAAAACCTTTTCAATCGGAGAAGCCTTCACTTCATTCTTCCCTTCAGGCTTAGCAGCCAGAATAGTTACCAGTACGATACCTCCGATAATCAGGAGTGAAATTAACGTGGTTACGACCCTAAATGCGGGACCCTTAGTTGCCTGTCGGAAGGTAAAGCTGAATACAGTATTCCAACCTCTGAATTTATCTTTCATCTGAATTCCTCCTTTACACTGTCTTAGACAGCTTCACCAAATCCTTCACTTTGATCTTGCTACCGTTGTGAAGAATTAAGGTCTCATAGATTTTGGCTACAAAGCGTACCAACAGCAGGATGAAAACCAGCTGAAGCACAATAGCGATTCCGGCCATTGCATAGCTTGCTTTTCCAACCAGTATAGCACCCGGCAAAACGAAGGGTGAGGATAATGGGAATAGAAGAGCAAAGGTTACAAAGGTGTTATCGGAAGAAGCCATCATGGTATTTGCGGCTCCCAGTCCAACATAAACTCCAACGAGATTCACCATGGTAAACAGGGTGAGACCTTCACTGATTTCTTCCAATTTACTGACGGTTGCACCGGCAAGTCCTGCCAGGGTTGCATAGAAAATGATACCAAGGATAACCAGAATAAAGCAAATTAGGATGTTTATGATATTCAGGTTCCCGAACAGGTCCTTCGGGAGGTATTGTGACATTACGCTCTCACTGCCTGACAGGGTAGCGGATAATTTATTGGAAACAAACAGCATGAGGACCAAAGTACCCATCTGAAGTATTACTGCACACAGCATGGCAAGAATCTTACCGACCATCAGAGCTAACGGTCTAACGGAGGTCAGTAGATATTCCACGACCCTGGTTGACTTCTCGGTTACGATTGATGTGGCAATCTGCGTACTGGCCATCATATTAACCATCAATATTACAAAAAGGATACCGTAGATAAACCAGTACTCCGCATTGGAAATTGCAGTACTTTCCTTAATAATAATTTCTCCGTCAGCATCAGCCAGGCTTACCTCAGATGCTACCTCCGTATGGAGAAGCTTTGCTTGTTCCTCTGTCACACCGAGGGCTTCCAGTTTAAATGCGTCGAACTGTTTGGAAACTGCGGCACCCAACTGTGACAGGCTGTTATTTTTAACGGGTCCCTCGCTTGCTTTTACGAAGGACAGAGAATATATTCCTTCTTTATTCTCAAGAACTAATACAACGGAGGCTTTCTCCGTATTCTCGATTAGCTCTGTTACCTGATCATAATCTCCGGCTCTATTTTCAAAGAGGATGTGGTTTAGATTCTCATCCTTTATGAGACCGTTGAAGTCCATTTCCGAAAGGGAGGTATTGTTATAGACATAGACCTTTTGAATCGGATTTGGTCCGGCGGGTTCGTTCATGTCTCCGGTTAACATATTGATCAGAGGCATGGAGGCGGAAGCCAACAAAAGCAATAGGACAAAGGAGACCAGATATGCCTTGTTTTTTAAGGTCTGTATAAGCGTAAAGCGGAATACATCCCTCCAGCCGGTTATATTACTTTTCTTCATGAACATCCCCTGCCTTTTCGATGAATATTTCATGGAGTGACGGTTCGCGCAGTTCGAACTTAACGATCGGAACCTTATCCTCAATCAGCTTGGTAAGTAGCTCCATCGCCTGAGCCTCGCCGGATACCTTAAGATGGTACTCACTGGGAGTCTTATTGACGATCCTCAGACCAAAATCATTAATGTAGGGTAAGATATCCACATCACTCTTCACAAATAGATTAACGCGGCCGTAGCCTTTTTTTATCTCATTCAGATTTCCCTGAAGTACAGTCTTACCGCGATTTAAGATGGTAATATCGGAGCAGAACTCTTCAATTGTGGGCATCTGATGGCTGGACATAATCAGGAATTTGTTCTTCGAGATCTCTTCCTTAATAATATCCTTGAACAGATCAGTATTGACCGGGTCAAGACCGCTTAAAGGCTCATCCAGTATGATCAGCTCCGGGTCGGAGATCAAAGCGGCCATCAGCTGAATTTTTTGTTGGTTACCCTTGGATAACTGGTCCGCCCGGTTTGCCTTGGAAGCTTTCTTCCCCTTTACCCGAGGAGGGAATACATATTCATTGACGGCCAGACGGTCAGACCAATATTTGATTCGATCCATTGCAATATTCTTCGGAACATTACGAAGTCTGGCAAAGTACAGCAGCTGATCCAGCAGTGAATACTTCGGATAGAGGCCACGCTCCTCTGCAAGATAACCAATGTTCGTATTTACCGGATCCAAAGGCTTTCCGTTCCATAGCACCTCGCCTTCGTTTTTCGCAAGCATGCCAAGGATAATTCGAAGGGAAGTTGTTTTACCGGCCCCATTCGTTCCAAGCAGAGCATAGACACCCGGCTTGTTGATTTCAAAATTAAGATTGTCTACTACGACCTTATCGCCGTAGCTCTTTGATAAGTTTTTAACACTTAAAGACATGATACCCCTCTTTCCTGCACCCTGGCATAGTACTGTCAGGGTGATACGCTTTATTAATTATTCGTTGCTCCCTCTATGGCAACTATCGGCGCGATTGCCATAAACAGGATGATTATAACATGATATACCAGTCTGGAAAAGAAGAAAATACTTATTTTAATGATTTTAATGAAATTGTAATTTAAATCGTAATTTAGATCGGACATGTAATAAGCCGGCCATGTTCTAATATGCTCATTGGAATTTATGGTAAGATATGTTATACTATGGGAAGCAGAGGAACAGCCAGCTGTTACCCTGTCATTAATATAAGGAGGTGGGCTTTATGAAAAGCGTAGAATGCGATACCCAAGGCAATAGGATCGAATGGGAGGGACATTTATTTGGATTACAAGAAAGGTGCAGAAGTATTACCCGCCCGCCTTTTGAAGGAAATTCAGGAATATGTGGAGGGAAGCCTTGTCTATATTCCTAAGAGGAGCCGCAA
>JAEZHX010000112.1 GCA_023436765.1 Bacillota bacterium | reverse complement strand
AGACAGGTGCGTCTATGATGGAGCCCTGGGAGAATGACTATATCATTTCGTCGTAGTACTTGGCTGAGATTTTTACGATACTGTCTGAAACTGTCCATGGAGGGACAGTTTAGGCGTGTACGGCACGGATGCCGATACACGCCGACAGACAGGTCCAAGTAAAAATCACAGCTTAGTACTACAGAAAATGATATCCGGAATACTCCCGGGGCTCCACTTAGGCGCACCGTAAATATAGCCATTGTACTGATATCTTAGTTAGAACTTGAAGAACCCTTCTTCCATCATTTTGTGGCAGCACTTCGTTCCAAATATAATTCCTACGATGAAAACACCGGCACAGCATACATATTTCACGATTTTCGTGACATCAACCGTCACCGTAACGGAGGTGCTCAGATCCATCGGAGCATTATTATCAACCTTTGACATGATAATCATCCTTTCTTAAACCGATTTTCTATTATCTTGCTATATATTATTAGTTCTTATTCAATTTCATACGTACTTTCAAGCCAAGCTATCTAGCAACTATATAACCGAAAACGATGAATGCTTCATATTGGCTGGAAACCTGACAGCTCTCCAAGGAAGTGCAGTTTAGTAGCCCAGCTCCACGCCTACCAGGATAACCTTGATACGGCCGGGAATCTGTGATTTTCTAGTGATGACGATTTCGCAGCAGATACAGTCATCCACGAGGCAATTTGCACACTTACCCGTATCGGCACAGGGAGTCTTCTTATTTAAGCGGATGTTATTCGGAGGAGCCGCCATATTACGGACTCTTTCAATACCGGTATCTACATCGGTAACTATTTTATTCATACCGGCTATAATGATGACGTTCTTCGGTCCGGTAATCAGACAGGCAACCCGGTTACCCTTGCCGTCGATATTCACCAGCTGACCATCCAGCGTGATGGCATTGGAGCTCATGAAGAAATAATCGGCGGTAACGATCCTGCTGTACATCTTAGTGGATTCCTCGGGTGTTTTCGCTGCATGCCGGTCATATAGTATGTAATCAGATTCCTTCAAGTACTCGATTAGTCCGATCTCCTCCAGGGTTTCCGAGCCTCCCCAGGAAATCGAGCAGCCGGGGGTGAGAAAACGCTTTGCCATAAGTAGGGCTTCCTCGGCGTTCTCGCAATAGTACCCCTCGATTCCTCGTTTATTAAATTTTCCGATCAGACTATCCGCTAAATTCTCATAGTAGGTGGCTTTGGCTGACATCATATCCCTCCTCATCAGATTCGATCATATTTCTTTACAAAACAGATCCCGAGTGCCCCGGGTCCCGTATAGGTACCGATGGTAACCCCTATCTGAAAGATGGGGTAAATCATTTTACGTCCTATAAACTTCTCGATGTGTTTTTGTAGGACTAAGGCATCGGCCGGAGTCGTAGTATTCGCGATGCAGAAATCATAATCCGCAGGATTCTCATTATAATCCTTGAAATATTCCTCAACCATTTCAAATACCTTATCCAGTGATTTCTTACGTCCTCTGATGTTGGAATAAGGAATCAGCTCTGCCTCCTTCAGCTGAATCAGAGGCTTTAGATCCAACATATCCTTAGCCAAAGCAATAACCTTACCGATTCTTCTGCCATGAGCCAGGTATTCCAGGGTGTCAACAGTAAACATGATTCGTGCAGTGGTCTTCAGCCGGTTCGTAATATCTACAACCTCCGTGATGGAATGTCCGGCCCGTTTCATTTCTGCCATCTGAAGCAGTAGGATGCCCTGTCCGCCGGTAGCCTGAATGCTGTCTATGATATGGATGGCTGCATTCGGAAACTGTTCCTCCAGGATATGCTTTGCATTCACGGCTGATTGATAGGAACCGCTGAATTTCTGGGTGAGACAGAGACAGACGATATCGTTGCCTGCCTTCAAAGCCGGGCGGAAGGCGCTGATATAATCTTGTACGGAGGGCAGGGAGGTGGTTGCAAAGATATGCTTTGCAGAGAGGGTCTCATAAAAGGATTCTTTCGTTATATCAATACTTTCCTTATAATATGTTTCCTGATCAAAGCTTACGTAAAACGGTATCAGTCCGATCTGATGCTCGTTTATCAGGCTATCCGGTAAATCACAAGCTGAGTCACTGAAAATTTGATATTCCTTCATGATTTCCTCCTAATCACACCTTCAAGTAGTTTTCAATACTACATCTATTGTAAACGATACTATATCAATATTCAATACAAATAATGAGAATATTCTCTATATTCCCGAATGAATTTTGTTTGTCGTATCAGATATTTTAAGGTATACTTATCATATCCGGATTCCTGCTGTTCTATGAACATAAGAAGGGGTCATCCGGAGCCTCATAAGAGAAGCTTAAAAGTAACAGAAAGCTTTGTAAGAAAGTTGGTCAACCATGTCAAAGAGTTTATTTATCGCAGAAAAACCGAGTGTAGCTACGGAATTTGCCAAGGCACTGAAGATTTCCGGCAGGAAGCAGGACGGTTATATAGAATCGGAAAATGCCATCGTAACCTGGTGTGTAGGGCATTTAGTCACCATGAGTTATCCGGAGGTCTATCATCCTTCCTTGAAGAAATGGACCATGGAGACACTTCCGTTCCTACCGAAGGAGTTTCTGTATGAAGTCATACCGAATGTGAAGAAGCAATTCAGTATCGTTAAGGAGCTGTTAAATCGTAAGGATGTGGATACCATCTATGTCTGTACGGACTCCGGACGAGAAGGGGAATACATATACCGATTGGTGGACCGTGCCGCCAAGGTTCCGGCCACTAAGGTGCGGAAGAGGGTCTGGATCGATTCCCAGACAGAGGAGGAGATCCTAAGGGGAATTAAGGAAGCAAAACCCCTGTCAGCCTATGATAACCTGTCCGAGGCAGCATATCTGCGGGCTAAGGAGGATTATCTGATGGGAATTAATTTCTCCAGAATCCTTACCCTAAAGTATGGGAATGAGGTGCAGAAATTCTTAAATTCTGCCCAGTGGTCCGCTATCTCCGTGGGCAGGGTCATGACCTGTGTTCTCGGGATGGTGGTCAGACGAGAGAGGGAGATCCGAGGCTTTGTGAAGACTCCCTTCTACCGGGTAATGTCACAGCTATCCCCTGAGGATAAGAGCTTCAATGCGGAATTTAAAGCAGTGGAGGGTTCGGATTATTATCTGTCTCCATTATTATATAAGGAAAATGGTTTCTCTGAAAAGCCTTCGGCCATCAAGCTGATTGCTGATCTGGCAGGGAATATTCCTGCTCTTTCTGAGGATGGCTCCTGGACAGCAGTAACAGGCAGCAGTAACGGAAGGGATAACTCCTTCTCCGCATTATCCGAGAATGGACAGACCGGATTACAGGATGCATTATCAGGAGGCGCATCTTCGGAGCAGCTGCTTGCAGAGATTACCCAATTGGAGAAGAAGAAGGAGAATAAGAATCCGCCGCTGTTATATAATCTGGCGGAGCTGCAGAATGACTGTGCCAGGATATTCAAGATCAGTCCCGATGAGACCCTAAGGATTGTCCAGGAGCTGTATGAGAAGAAGCTTGTAACCTATCCCAGAACCGATGCCAGGGTATTATCCACGGCTGTAGCAAAGGAAATCTATAAGAACATCAAAGGACTCCAGAATCTTAACAGTGCCAGAGAATTTGCCAGTGAGATTCTAGATCAGGGCTCCTATAAGAATATTGCGAAGACCCGCTATGTCAATGACAGTCAGATTACGGACCACTATGCCATAATTCCGACAGGACAGGGGCTAAATGCTCTGGGCAGTGTATCCTCTACGGCAGCCAGGGTCTATGAGACGATCGTAAAGCGTTTCTTAAGTATCTTCTATCCTGCAGCGGAATACCGTAAAATCAATATTACTGCCAGGATCAAGAAGGAAAGCTTCTTTGCGACCTTCCGGGTACTGGAGAAGGAAGGCTATCTTAAGGTGCTCGGTAATTCTTCGGAGAGGAAGGAGCGTAGCATAGACGAGAAAGAGGGAGCGGAAGGGAAGGAAGCAGCAGAGGATAACACAGAGGAGGAGAATTCAGATCAGTCCTTCATGCAGGTCATCATGAATCTGAAGAAGGGAACACTTCTGCCGGTTAAATCCTTGAATATCAAGGAAGGGGAAACTGTTCCTCCGAAGAGATACACCTCCGGTACCTTAATCCTTGCTATGGAGAATGCCGGACAGCTGATTGAGGATGAGGAGCTTAGAGCTCAGATCAAGGGAAGCGGCATCGGTACCAGTGCCACCCGGGCAGAGATTCTAAATAAGCTGATTAAGATCTCCTATCTTAACCTGATTAAGAAGACACAGGTGATCACCCCTACCCTACAGGGGGAATTGATCTATGAGGTGGTGAATGCGTCCATCAAATCCTTACTGAATGCGGAGCTGACTGCCAGCTGGGAGAAGGGCCTTACCTATGTATCGGATGGACAGATATCCACAGAAGAATATATGGGAAAGCTGGAAGGCTTTGTCCGTCGCATGGTAGACGGAGTAAAAGCCATGAATAATCAAAGTGCTTTGACAGGAAGCTTTCAGGAGGCAGCTGCATTTTACCGGAAGTAATTGATGGGGGATATGATTGCTATTCGGGGAGTATATTTTCCTATGATATTTTAGTGACAAGATGTATAGAATGTGATAATATATCGGCAAAAGATGTGAATGAAACAAGTTTATTTTCCTGTGCATCGGGAATACGATAAAGGGTATGAATAATTAGAAAAAGGAGAAAAAGTTATGTGCGGAATTGTCGGCTATATTGGCGGGAAACAGGCGGCACCCATTCTGTTGGAGGGACTATCTAAGCTGGAATACAGGGGCTATGATTCAGCAGGTCTGGCAGTAAATGATGGGTCTAAAATACATGTTACGAAGTGTAAGGGAAGGTTAAGGATTCTCAGTGACCTGACGAAGGGCGGCGAGACACTGACAGGGACCTTAGGGATAGGACATACCAGGTGGGCGACCCACGGAGCACCCTCCGACATGAACTCCCATCCTCATTTTAACACGAACGAATCCATTGCAGTCGTACATAACGGGATTATAGAGAATTACCTTAAGATTAAGAAGAGCTTAATGGATAAGGGCTATCAATTCCAAAGTGAGACGGATACCGAGGTAGTGGTCCAGCTGCTGGATCATTATTATGACGGGGATGCAATGGCTGCCATCGCCAAGGTTATGTCGAAGATGGAGGGTTCCTATGCACTGGGCATCATTTTCAAGGATCAACCCGACGAATTCTATGCAGTTCGGAAGGACAGTCCATTAATTGTAGGTGTGTCAGAGGAAGGAAATTATATTGCTTCGGATGTTCCGGCAATTTTAAAGCATACCAGAAATGTATATTATATCGAGAATGGTGAGATCGTACGTTTAACCAGGGAGTCGGTTCAGTTCTATAATTCTGATCTGGAACCGGTGGAGAAGGTCATGTCAACGGTGGAGTGGGATATCACGGCAGCAGAGAAGGGTGGCTATGAGCACTTCATGCTGAAGGAGATCTTCGAGCAGCCGAAGGCAGTAAGAGACACCCTTCGTCCGAGAATCAGAGAGAAGGATATCGTCATCGATGAGCTCCATATGAGTGAAGAGGAGATTAGGAAGCTGAAGAAGATCTTCATCGTAGCCTGCGGCTCCGCTTCTCATACCGGAGTCACCGGTAAATACGTAATAGAAGATCTGGCAAAGATTCCGGTAGAAGTGGATCTGGCTTCCGAATTCCGTTACCGCAATCCGCTCCTGATGGAGGATAGTCTGACCATTATCATCAGCCAGTCCGGTGAAACCGCCGATTCTCTCGCTGCACTGCGCGAAGCAAAGCGCCAGGGCTGCAAGGTACTGGGAATCATCAATGTGGTTGGCAGCTCCATCGCCAGAGAAGCAGATAATGTCATGTACACCTGGGCAGGCCCGGAAATCGCTGTAGCAACGACGAAGGCATATTCCACCCAGCTGTCAGCATTGTACCTGTTAGCGTTGCATTTCGGCAAGGTTCGCGGTGCGTTGAAGCAAGATACCTTTGATGAGCTCTTAAAGAAGCTTCAGGAATTACCGAATCAGATCCAGCAAATATTAGACAATAGTGTTCCAGAGATTCAATATATTGCCTCCAAATTCGTAGCAGTGAAGGATTGCTTCTTCATTGGTCGAGGCATTGATTATGCAACGGCATTGGAGGGATCACTGAAGCTGAAGGAGATCTCCTATATCCATTCCGAGGCATACCCGGCAGGAGAGTTAAAGCATGGTCCGATTGCTCTCATTGAAGAGGGGACATTGGTTACAGCATTGCTCACGCAGGAGGAATTATATAAGAAGACCATCAGCAATATCGTAGAGGTCCAGTCCAGAGGGGCACAGGTTCTGGCAGTGGTTAATGAGGGCTATGAGGATGCGGCTAAGGTATGTAATATGCTGATTAAGATTCCGGTCACAGACCAGCATTTCACCACTTCACTGGCAGTAATTCCGCTTCAGCTGTTATCCTATTATGTAGCTGTAGGTAAGGGCATCGACCTCGATAAACCGAGAAATCTGGCGAAGTCGGTAACGGTGGAGTAGAGGCAGATAGGCAATATATGTTTTGAGACGAAATAAATAGTGAACTAGGAAAGAGTAACCATTTTAATAAAAGTGGTTGCTCTTTTTTGTAACAATGTCTTTTTAACGATAGAGAAGAGATTAATTAGATTAAGTAGGAAATAAATGTTTCATTTTGTCGAGAACGGTAGTAAAATATGGGTGAAATAGAATTATATCAAAATATATAGAAGCAATAGAGAAGATAATTAACTACATATTATAGCAATACTGGGAAGTTCCGTAGTAAGTTGGAAATACCTTTCGGTACTAAAAGATGCAATGATCCTGGATGATATAATTCTGGTAGTTCTTTGATTACTATGAACTACCCATTATGTTTATGATGTTTATGAAAACTATAAAACAGGTAAATCAGTATGCGTACTAAAGATTAGCTATGATCTGCGTTGGAGGTGTTGGAATGCCAGAACTGTGGGATATATTAGATGAAAATGGTAATAAGACAGGACGGTTGTGTGAGCGTGGTAATCAATTGAATAGGGGTGAATGCCACCTCGTAATTCATGTTTGGATAAAAAATAGTAAAAATGAGTTTCTTATTTCACGCAGAACAAATGATAGTGGGTGGTGGAGTGGATTATGGCAAACAACAGGCGGTGCGGCCGTTGCTGGTGATAATAGCCTTGAAACTGCACAAAAGGAAACAAGTGAAGAAATTGGTATAATACTTGATCTTAAGAATGGACAATTTTTTAAGCGTTATAAAGAACCGCGAAAAAATGATGAAGGAACTGTTTTTATAGATGTTTGGGTATTTCGACAGGATTTTGATATTGCTACTGTTGTTCTTCAGCCAGAGGAGACTTGTGATGCTATTTGGGCAAGTAAAGAGAAAATTAAGCAAATGATTGACGATGGATACTTTATTCCACCACAAGATGCTTATCCGTACATAGACGAGCTTTTTGAAAATGTATAAACAGTTTTTTGGGTAGAGCGAGGTATACACGGAATTAACTTAAAATTTACATGATGTGCTTCATAACCTTCCCCAAAAGTGAAATTCACATTTTGTTTATGAAGCAAAGCTTGGTACCTAAGCATTTAATTTATATATTTCTAGGGAGATTTCGATAATGCTAAATGGAATAATTATTATGGGACTGAACGGGAGTGGCAAATCAACTATTTGCCACGAACTTGCAGACTTATTAAACTATAGGCATATGGATGTAGAAGACTATTATTTTCTTTATTCTAATATACCATATACCAAAAGTCGAACTCGCGAAGAGGTTAAGCAGTTAATGCTTGATGATATAAAAATCTATCACAACTATGTACTATCATCTGTTGGGTGTAATTGGGGTTCCGAGATTGTTTCTACGTATAAGCTAGCGGTTCTTCTTTATGCTCCACTTCAAGTGAGATTAGAACGAATAAAACAACGTGAATTAACTCGATTTGGAAATAGGGTTTTAGAGGGGGGAGATATGTATGAATCTCAAAAACAATTCCGGGATATGGTTGCATCACGTTCTGCAGAGGATATAAAACAACAAGCAAATTCGCTCACTTGCCCAGTATTGGAGATAAATGCGACACTGCCCGTGAAGGAGATTCTTGGTTTGATTTACAACTACTATTTGAATATACTTGAGATAAATTCACCGACAAATTCCAATTTAATAGAATTACCTACTGTCATAACGGACGCATACGAATGAGCCGGATAGAAGCAGACCCTAAGACAACCACACCCAAGTGTAATGAAACGGAGGCAACATACATATGGACATTGATAAGGTTTGGAACTTCTGGAACGATGCAGGAATATTCTCCGGTGTTTTTTCTGTAAGTGACGAGAAGGGTGTCATCTTTGAAAAATGCATTGGTTTTCGCAACAGAAGCGAAGAACTACCTAACAACAGGGATACTTCTTTTGGAATCGCATCCGGTACAAAGTTGTTTACCGCGTTAGCTGTGTGCAAGCTGATTGATGTTGGAATTTGAGCCTGGCGAGCGATTTGGTTACTCTAACGAGGGATTTATCATGCTTGGTCTGGTTATTGAAGCTTTAAGTGGAAAGTCGTATCAACAGTTTGTGACAGATGAAATTATCCTTTCCTTGGGACTTAAACATACCGGCTTTTACCGTATGGATGCCCTTCCTGCAAATACAGCCCTTGGGTATATAGGCGATGTAGCATCTGGCCATTTACGTACCAATATTTTCAGTCTTCCTATTTTAGGCGGTTCAGATGGTGGCCTGTATACTTGCGCTCAAGATCTAGATATACTCTGGCGTTCGTTATTTGCTGGCCGTGTCTTATCAGAGACTATGCTACAAACCTTTTTAAAACCACAGGTTGCGAGAAGTGAAGGCAAGAGTTACGGTTTGGGCGTATATCGTTTTGATTACGGTAGAGTTTCAGCTTTTTATGCGGTAGGCGGCGATTTTGGCGTGGACTTTTTCACGGCATATTTCCCTAAGCAAAATTTAACAGCATCAGCTTTAGGTAACACAGAAATCAATACTTATCCATTATTGGATTCCATGTTTTCGGGACTAAGAAGCAAATAGTACTTATGACCAGATATTTTTATAAGGTTTGAAACTTCCCATTACGTTTATTAGTGTATGTGAATGGAAAGATAATAGGCTTATAATCAATAGCGTTGCGAAGCAATTATTACATAAAATGAAGGAGACAAAATGGAAGTTAAAGAGTTTTATAACTTAGAAGATAAAGAATATTGGTTAAATCAGATTAAAAAGAGCGACTGGGGAGCAGGACAATATTTGTATGACTTATTAAGTAATGATAAGTTAAAGGAGTTATGTGGAGAGACAACGAAAGTATTTTTGCTTACAAGTAAGCAGCAGTTAGTGTCATTCTGTACTTTAGCTGAGGTTGATGATGTGAGAGACACCGAGCTTAATCCTTGGATAGGATTTGTATATACTTTTCCTCAATATAGGGGGAATAGATATATGGGAATCCTTTTAGAGTTCGCATATGTAACTGCCAAAAGTGATGGAGCTAGACATATTTATATTTCGACCGGTGAGACAGGATTATATGAAAAGTACGGATATTCATTCTGTCAAATAATGAAAGATATGCATGGAGAGGATTCCAGAATATATAGAATAGATGTAAAGTAAGATATTAAAGTATCGGAAGACAAGCAACTTCCAATTTGTAAGGAATTCTAAACTTCTCATTATGTTTATAATGTATAAGATAGTGTAATATATCAATATTTATTACATTCCATATAATTATTTATTGAATGCCAACAAAAGAACGAAAAGACCTGAAAAGGAGCATTTTTAGTACATTGTCTAGTTTATCGGATTTGCTGTATAGTATACTTATGTTAAATCTTTTGATAAAAAGCTGTTAGAATTAAGAAAATACATTGAGAAATGGCAATACCAGACTTACATAAAGACAACATTATATATATTAGAACAGAGGGGTAGTTAATGAGCAGGATCAATGTAAAAACAAAACAGAAACGCTTTGACACGGCACCGGATTTATACGGTATATTTTTTGAGGACATCAGCCGCGCAGGAGACGGAGGCTTATATTCGGAGATGCTTAGAA
>JAEZHX010000143.1 GCA_023436765.1 Bacillota bacterium | reverse complement strand
ACCTTGATGGATTCCGGAATTCAGAACTGTGCAACCGTAGTAATCTGTATCGGAGACAGTATCGATATAGGAATTCTTACTACGTTAAATGTAATCAGCATGGGAGTACCCAGGGTAATAGCCAGGGCAGCCAGCTATGAGCAGGGCTTAATCCTGGAGAAGATCGGCGCAGAGGTAATCTATCCGGAGAACGATATGGCGGTACGCCTGGCTAACAGATTGATTAATACAAATATCTTGGAAACGATAGAGCTGAGAGGCGGGATAGCGAGTACGGAACTCAGGCTGACTTCCAGAATATCGGGTAAGAGTATTCTGCAATCCAACATCAGACAAAAATTCAACCTTAATATCATTGCCTTAGAGCATAACGGAGAAACCAGTACTGAGATTACACCGGATGTGGTCCTGAACGAACATGATTATATCGTTGTTGTCGGAACAAGAGATAACATTAAGAAGCTGGAAGTATTTTTATCGAATTAATCATAAAGTAATCATAAGCTACAAGGGGCTGTTTCACAATAAGTTTAAAGAATACAAGTGGCCCTTTATGTTCCCCATAATGCACTGTTTGCTGAACAGATTGAGGATTATGTAATGACAGATGCGGACATTTATGTCCGAAGATGGCATACATAATCAAAATCTGTCCAGGAACCAAGTGTGTACACAACTTGTTAGCACAAGTTGCGTGGGAACATATATGGAGCCTCTTGTATCTCTAAGCCATTAAGAAACAGTCCCTTCTTATTACCAGAAATGATATGTAAAAAATATCAATATGAAATTGCGACTCCGTCATATCCCTATCCGTGGGCTTCTTCTTTCCATTAGTACTGTATTTTGCCAGATTCCGTTATTGTCCTTACCAATCTTCTCCCGGTAGCCAACCATCCGAAAACCCACCTTTTCATGAAGTGCAATACTGGCACGGTTAATTTCGAATATACCGGCCTGAAGTGTCCAGTACCCCTGCTTCTCAGATTCTTCGATCAATGCCCGTAAAAGCTTCTCTCCCACCTTTTGTCCTCGGTATTCCGTCTTAATATAGATTCCGAGTTCTGCCACACCGGAATATACCGCACGGCTGCTATAGTGTGAAAGTGCAGTCCAGCCGATCACCATGTCCTCATGAACTGCTACCAGTCTGCAGTCAGGGGTATGGGAAACGTCCCATTCCTCATAGGAAGGAACCTCCTGATAAAACGTTGAGGTCCTAAGATCAATTCCTTCCTGAAAGATTGCTGCGACTGCGCCCCAATCCTTTCTCTCCATGGCTCTGATGATAACATCCATCCTAAGCACCCCCCACTTTACAGATTTTATTTATGCCATACTAATCCATGCAGCCTATTCTGTCAAGTCACTTTTTTCGCCACATTATCTGAAATAATTCGCAATAAAAAAACCTACAAGATCCATATCCGAATCTTATAGGCTTGTTTTCCTCGAGGCGACGGGACTCGAACCCACGGCCTCTGCGTCCCGAACGCAGCGCTCTACCAAACTGAGCCACGCCTCGATAATCACTTCCGATGCCTACCGCATACTTAAACACCGCATTAGTTATTATCTAATAAATGAATAAAAAAGTCAACTGTTTATTTTATGAAAATTCAAAATAAGAAGCACTCTGTCCATTATGATATGTGACAAAGTGCTCTATTTTCATTCGTTTAGAATAATAAAATACTTCTTGATACATAACCCATTTTATTACTTGATGATAGAGGCTTGCTCGGTTGGCCTTCTTAATAAGCGGTGATAATTCCACCCTCATTCGCATAGAGTGAGCTGACTCCGGCGGTATCCACGATAAAGCAATCCCTAAAGGGTACCCTCTTCAGGATTTCTTCCTTAACAAATACTGCTCTTTCGTAGTTATTGCAATGAGCAATCCCAAGGGTTCTTTCCTGGGGTTTGATCACATCATGTTCGATTATTTTTGTCATCGTAACCAATGCCTTGACGATACCGCGGGCCTGATCCAGCTTGCAGATCGTTCCCTCCGGCGTGGCTCCCATGACCGGCTTAATATTCAGAGCACTGGCGATGATTGCCTGCAGATTCGTTAACCTGCCATTCTTTCTTAATGTCTCCAGGGACTCAAGGACAAATTTCGTCTTCAGGTTGTCCCGGAAGCTTCGGATCGCTCCTACCACAGAATCAAACACATAACCCTTTTCAATCATCTCTTTAATCTTCATGGCAATCAATGTCTGTCCTACCGATGCTGAACGGGAATCTATAATTTCAATCTTCTTATGCGGATGCTCCTCAAGATATAGCTTCTTAGCCAGTTCCGCACTGTTATAGGAACCGCTTAGATTAGAGGATAGCGTCACCACATAGATATCCCCGTCATACTCGAATTCCTTCATATATTCCTCAGGGGAAGGACAGGCTGATTTCGGACTGTTAGGGCTCTCCTTAACCCTATGTAGAAAATCCTTCTGATCAAAGCCTGCATTATCTACGATCTCTGCATTATCTACGATCAATGTCAGGGGTACTAATTTGAAATGCTCATCTTTCTTAAGATAATCCGGTAAATCAGTACAACTATCTCCAATAATTCTATACGACATCTTAACCTCCGAATATTCCAGTAATTTTGTATCCTGTATAATAACTACATGTCGATATGTCAATCACCATGTAATATAGTTTTTATTACTATATAATAGCATATACATCTGTAAATGCAAGGAGTTTATAAAAATTTTATAGATTTTTGTCCATTTCAGGTGCTTATTCCCAATTCTTTTATGTATCCAATGATATGGCTTCTCTATATATGTCATTTGTAAATTATTTACAATATTTATTACATTATTTGTCTATTTTATATGTAGAGTAACAATTTTTAATTCGTTATAATGGTATGCGTTATAACATTTGCTAAAGGAGGTAAATCAATGAGTAAATCGTTCAAAAGAGCAACCGCCATAGTATTAGCAGCTTTGATGATGATACCGACAATATCATCAAATCAGGTTGTTAAGGCAGCAACTACAAATGATACAGTTGTACTGGTCGATGAGAGCTTTGAGGGTACCGGTTACAATCCTGATATACAACCCCGTGGTGATAGTCATACGCAAATAACTGTTGTAGAACAATCTGCTGAGAACCATGAGCTTAATATCAGTGGAAGAAGTTTGGATTGGCATGGTATACAGATCCCATTAGCTGCGAATTCAGTAACCGGAGCAACCATAACCGCATCCATGAAGGTTCGTAGTGCCGATACAAAATGTATTCTTGGAGTACAGTATGATCATGGGGATAAAACTGAATATATCTGGTTAAAGGATTTGGCCACGACGGAAAGCTCCTACGTGGATTTCTCAGGTACATATTCGGTTCCTTCTGATGCACAAAATGTAAGAATATATCTTCAAGGAACAGATACAGCTGATTTTAAGAATATTATGGTTGATGACATTAAGATAACGGCACAGAGTACGAATTCCGGCAACGATCCTGAACCCATAACCATAATAGAGAATTTTGAAAGAGCTACCAATATTGCCATCGCCAGAAGCAGTACCCTTGCGGTTGTGGATGGTGCCGGAACGGATGGTTCCAGGGCTTTATTCGTCTCCGGAAGAACGAATAATTGGAACGGTGTTAACTTTGATGCAAATGCTTATGTGGGACAAACCTTACAGATATCCGCCAAGGTAAAAAGTGCAAGTCCCAGTATGAAGATCAGCATTCAATATGATGAGGAAGCTACTACCCAATACAGAGAAATTGCAATCGGTGCTACCGGCGGCAGTGAGTATGTGGACTTATCAGGCTCTTTCGCAATCCCCGCGGAAGTTACAAATGTATTTATTTATATTGAAACAGGAGATGCAGGTGACTTAAGTGACTTCTATCTTGATGATTTTACTCTCGTAGCTCCAAATAACGGCGACACCGGCAGCGGTGATACCATAGTGGAGGACTTTGAAGGCGAAACCCATATCGGAATCGCAAGAGCAGCAACCCTTACTGTGGTAGACAATGCCGGAATTGATGGTTCCAAAGCACTTATGGTTTCCGGAAGAACACAGGACTGGAACGGAGTTAATTTTGATGCCAATGCCTATGTCAGAAAAACCGTTCGTGTATCAGCTCAGGTGAAAAGCACCAGTCCCAGTATGAAACTAAGTCTGCAGTATGATGATGCGAGTGGGGAGACACAGTATAAAACTGTAGCACAGGCTACAACCGGAAGTGATAGTTATGTGCCCATATCCGGCACCTACAACATCCCTGCTAACGCAACGAATGTGTTCCTTTATCTTGAAGCAAGTAATCTGATTGTTGATGAAATAACCACTTGCCCTGACTTTTACGTTGATCACTTTACGATTACTCAAATATCGCAGCCCAGCAAATCCATACAGGAAGACTTAATGCCAATCAAGGAATATCTGGCGAAGGATACAGCAATTGCCGGTAAAGCAGGTGTTGCTATTCCGGTAAGTGCACTTGATGATGAGGTTCGCATGAAGCTCGTAACAAAGCACTTTAGCAGCATTACCCTTGAAAATGAAATGAAGCCGGAAGGGTTCCTTGGCAGAACACCAACGCTTGATACGAACGGAAATCCGATCTTGAACTTTTCCAATGCAGATAAGGTTTTGGACTTTGTTCTACAGTATAACGAGGAACATCCCGACGATATGATCCGCTTAAGAGGCCATGTATTGCTATGGCACTCCCAGACTCCAGGCTGGTTCTTTAGAACGGATTACTCCGAGACAGGTGAGTTTGTCTCCAAGGAAGAAATGATAAGCCGTTTGGATTATTATATTAAAACCGTAATGGAGCATTACGACGGTGCAGACAGCAAATATGCCGGACTAATCTATGCCTGGGATGTTGTAAACGAGCAGATTGATAACGGTACCATTCGCGTAGGGGACGGAAGCGGCGGAACCTCCAACTGGTATCAGATATTTAAAGGTGATGACACCTATATCAAAGAAGCCTTCGCAATAGCGAATAAGTATGCACCCAGTCATATGAAGCTTTTCTATAATGATTACGGTGAGACGGATAGCGTAAAGGCTGCTGCTATTCATGATCTCATTGTAAGAATTAAGGATTATCCCGGTACCAGAATTGATGGGATGGGTATGCAGGGACATTATAATATGCTAAATCCTTCCATTGATAGCTTTGAAGCGGCAATACGCCTCTATGCATCTGTAGTTGATGAAATTCAAATCACAGAGCTGGATATTGCCTCCAGTCAGGGCGAGCTTACCAAACAGGGCTATCGTTACAAAGCACTCTTTGATAAGATGTATGAGCTGAGGCAGGAGGGAATTAACATTACCGCCGTAACCGTATGGGGATCCCATGACGGCGCTTCCTGGTTAAATGGTTCAAGACCGCAATACCCGCTGTTATTTGATGATGATTATCAGGCTAAGCCTGCTTATTACGGTATTGTAGATCCCAGTCAGCTAGAGCCGAATACGAATAGCTTAACAGCTTTATACTCAGCAAAAGAGAATTGGTCAGTAATGCCTGAAACGATCTTCGCGAACAGTGATACTGAGGCAGTGTTTAAGGTACTATGGACCAATGATCATCTTAAGGTACAGGTTAAGGTTAAGGACAATACTGCAGCAGCTGATGATAAGATAGCAGTATATGTAGACAGCGAAAACAGTAAGTCCGAAAAAGCCTTTACACCATATATTCTTGATCGGAATAATGCGGAAGTGACTGCCGATGGATATACCGGCACAATATCCATTCCGATTAGCGAAATGAAGATCGGTAAAATCATCGGTCTGGATGTTGTAGTCATCAACAACGGACAAATACTTTCCTGGAATGATCTTAAGAATACACAGGATACTACAAGCAAGTATTACGGTGAAATCACCCTGAAGCCTTACGCAGAATTTGACTATGGCAAAGCTACCATTGACGGTGAGCTGGATTCCGTATGGACGAAGCAGAGCTCCCTTCCGTTAACCGTTAAAACAGGGAATATCGTTGCCACTGCAAATGTAAGAGCAATGTGGGATGAGGAGTACCTATATGTATATGCAGAGGTTACTGACCCTCATATCTCAAAGTCAAATGCGAATGCTTGGGAGCAGGATTCCTTAGAAGTATTCATTGATCAGAATAATGCAAAGGCATCCTCCTATGAACCGGATGATAGTCAATATCGTATTAACTTTGATAATGAGGCTTCCTTTAACGGAGCAAAATGCAATGCAGACAATCTAAAATCCTTTACAAAATTAACCGCTAATGGGTATATTGTAGAAGCCGCATTTAGGTGGACCGATGTGACACCTGCAGCAGGAACCATACTCGGTGTTGATTTCCAGATTAATGATGATGCAGGCAGTGGTAGTCGTGCAGGTACCTATAATTGGTTTGATGCAACCGGCTCCGGCTATGCAAATCCATCCGTATTTGGTACCGTGACCTTCATTAAGTCAGACCCCGGTAATGGTAACGGTGGTGGAAACAATGGCGGAAATAATGGAGGCACCGGGAATGCCGGTGATTCCGACGTCAAAGATGAAACAGATACGAACGATAATGAGAAATTATTTGTTCAGAAAACCCTAGAGGATGCTGCAAAGGATAGTGAGGTTATCTCGAACCTGCTTCATAAGCAAAAGGTAACGGGTGCTGCTATTTTACTGACCAAACCAGTTACCGGTAAAGAAACTGTAACTATTACAGTTAAGGACCCCATGGCAAATGGTAAGGTATATATCTACCGCGTGAATGAGGAGACCGGTAAATTAGAGACAGTTGCATATGGATTTACCAAGAAGGTAGATCAGGAGGGCCAAATTACCTTTACTGTATTGGAAGCCGGCACCTATGTAGTGCTCACGAAAAAAGCGAACAGTAAGCTATGTACTCCTTTGAGAGATCAAATCAAGGTATACGCAGCAAAAGCATCGATCAAGGTTGGAAAGAAGACCTCCATAAAGCTTGAGCTACCTATTAGCCTGGAGCTTGTGAAATCATTAAAAAACAAAACCTCCGATGAAGCAATTGGTGCTGTTACCGTTACTTATAAGGTAAGTGATCCAGCAATTGCTTCCGTAGATAAGAATGGTAATGTCACTGCCAAAAAAGCAGGAAAGGTTATTGTTACCACTACTGTTAAGCTATACAACAAAACTTCAAGATCCTTTGTAACACCCCTAACAATAGTGAAGTAGATATCGTTATAAAGAGGACGTGTTTCATCCTAACGAAAGCTGTTAGTTTTGAAACACGTCCTTCCTTCAATTACGCATTATATGAAGTTATTTTGCCAACAACATCATGATATCGTTACTTCTTAAGATAAAC
>JAEZHX010000271.1 GCA_023436765.1 Bacillota bacterium | reverse complement strand
CCTTTACACTATACTTCAACTAGGCTGAACTGTAGCAAGCTACGATTCAATCGGGTAGAATGATAAAAAACAAATACGAGCTTAATGGTTTATGTTTCGGCTTAATGGGTTACATCATGTGGCAGATTGGTTCATATCTTGTGGTTGAATGGTTTTCACTTTGTTGATTGGATTGTATCGTACATTGTTGAATGGATTGCATCAGCAGTTGTTTCAGGGAGGTTAATATGCTATAATCTTGATACATGTGCAGTTATGATTGTTACATATTCGAAGTACGTGTATGGACACGTATATGATATTTGGAGGTTAGTTACATGAGTATTTATGATACATTGAATCCGGAGCAGAAACGAGCCGTGCTCCATGACAAAGGACCCTTGCTTATCCTTGCAGGAGCAGGCTCCGGTAAGACCAGAGTGCTTACCCACCGGATAGCCTATCTGATTGAGGAGCGTGGAGTAAACCCCTGGCATATCCTTGCAATCACCTTCACGAACAAGGCCGCCAAAGAGATGAGGGAGCGAGTGGACCGGATCATCGGTAACGGTGCAGAGAATATCTGGGTCAGTACCTTCCACTCCACCTGTGTCAGAATATTAAGAAGGTTTATTGATACGATCGGATATGAACGCAGCTTTACGATTTATGATACGGATGACCAGAAGACCCTGATGAAGGAAGTTTGTAAATATCTTGAGATAGACACAAAGCAGCTGAATGAACGCAGTATCCTCTCCGCTATCTCCAAAGCGAAGGATGAGCTGATCTCTCCGGAGGAATTTGAGCTTCAGGCCAGGGATTACCAGCAGAAGAGATATGCCCAGGCCTATGTCCAATATCAGAAGAGGCTTAAGGCGAACAATGCCTTAGATTTTGACGATCTGATCGTCAAGACCGTAGAGCTGTTCCAGAAGAATAAGGAAGCCCTGACCTATTACCAGAACCGCTTCCGATATATCATGGTGGACGAGTATCAGGATACGAATACCGCTCAGTTCCGGTTGATTCACCTTTTAGCCTCCGGTATGAATGAATATGGGGAGCGGGAACATAACCTCTGCGTAGTTGGTGATGATGACCAATCCATCTATAAATTCCGCGGAGCGAATATCTATAATATTCTGAACTTCGAGCAAGCCTATCCGAATACGGAGGTCATCAAGCTGGAACAGAATTACCGTTCCACGAAATCCATCCTGAATACGGCCAATGAGGTCATCTGCAATAACAAGGGTAGAAAGGACAAGTCCCTTTGGACGGATAATGAAGAAGGCGAGCCGGTTCATTTTACACAATTTGATACAGATTTTGAAGAGGTGGATCAAATCACTGCTGAGATCAAGCGAACTGTGGACAGCGGGGAAGCCAAATTCAATGACTTCGCCATCCTTTACCGTACGAATGCTCAGTCACGACTGTTCGAGGAGAAGCTGATCCTGCGGAATATTCCTTATAGAATCTTCGGAAGCGTGAATTTCTATGCCAGGAAGGAAATCAAGGATATCCTGGCTTACCTAAAGACGATCAATAACGGCCAGGATGATATCGCTATCAAGAGAATTATTAATGTCCCACGCCGTGGTATCGGTTTGACCACGATAGATAAAATCAATGATTATGCCCTGATTCATGAGATCAGCTTCTATGATGCGCTGACCAGGGCCGCTTACATCCCCGGGCTGGAACGGACTGCCTCAAAGATTACCCCGTTTGTCAGCATGATTGAGGGACTAAGATCCCGCGTAAGTCAGGAGGGTTATCCACTCCATGAGCTGATTGATGATATCCTGGATGCAACCGGATATTTGAGAGAATTAGAGTCAGAGGATTCCGAGGAAGCAAAGGATAGGATCTCTAATATTGATGAATTGGTCAATAAGCTGGTTACCTATGAAGAAGGAGCTGAGGAACAACCAACCCTAAGTGGTTTCCTGGAGGAAGTAGCTCTGGTTTCCGATATCGATAGCCTTGATGAAAGCACCGATAATATCGTGTTGATGACCCTCCATAGTGCGAAGGGTCTGGAATTTCCCTATGTCTATCTGTGCGGTATGGAGGAAGGTATCTTCCCCGGCTATATGTCCATTCATGCGGACAATCCGGAGGAGGAGATCGAGGAGGAACGCAGACTTTGTTATGTCGGTATTACAAGGGCAATGAAATACTTGTCCTTAAGTGCAGCCAGACAGCGTATGCTCAGAGGTGAGACACAGTTCAATAAGCCCTCCAGATTCATCCAGGAAATCCCCAGATATCTACTTAAGATGAGTGCTCCTCCCCAGAAGAAATCCGGCTTCAGGGATACCAACTTCCGTTTCGACGGTAGCTCCTCCCTGGAGAAAGCCTTTGATTTTGAGAAGGGCTCTGACAGCAAATACAAGCAGTCCCAGATCTCCTACAAGCCCTACGCTGCACCGGAACCGAAGCAATTTGCAGGCAGCAATATGGGCTCCCTGGATTACGGAATCGGAGATACTGTGAAGCATATTAAATTCGGAGTTGGGATTGTCACTGACCTTACCATGGGTGGTAAGGATTATGAGGTTACCGTGGATTTCCCGAATTTCGGTACGAAGAAGCTGCTTTCCTCGTTTGCAAAATTAATACGGGTCGATTAAAGAAGATTTTTGATAACATTTCCTGAATAAATCTCCTAAGTACTTTGTTTCCTTCCTTTCATGAATAAAAACTTTATGTGATGGAATGATAATATATAGCAGACCACGCGTTTTGAGTAACTTAAGGGTGTATGAAATCTCAAAACATATAATATAATGGAGCAGGAAAGGATGTGTTGTCATGGCAAATAAATTGGAAGATTTTTTGAATGCGATAAAGATAGGTGAATTAATCCACCGAAATAATCCTGAAGAGAGAAGAAGACATACCATTATGTGTATCCTTGCAATCATCGGCGGTGTTGCTGCGATCGCTGCGATTGCATATGCAGTCTACAAATATATGAACCCGGATTATCTGGATGACTTTGATGATGATTTCGATGACTATGAGGAAGAGGATATTGCGGATGAACTATCAGAACCCCAGGAGGCAATCGTGTCAGAAGAATAGGTTTTTATCTTCAATATGACATGTGTGACATGGGGACGTAGAATGACGAGGGGACGGGGGTTTTTTGACACCCCGGGGGTTTAAAAAAACCCCGGCCCCCTCGTCACTACCCTCGTCATATGACCTGAGCTATTTCATGGCTTTATCAGCATATTTCGTAGTAATGATCTTATCATAGGGAACACGGGCGGATAGCTCTCCTGCCCCCTCCAGAATATCCTGCAGAAGCTCCAGACTCTCTTTCTCGAACACCAGATTATCCTTCCAGGTATCCTGGTTATAATACCTTGTAACAATCATAATCAGGGTATCCTTATCGGTTTCTTTGAATTGAGGTGCGATTACATCGGCGATCTGCTCCGGAGTATGGGTCTGTACATAATCCATTCCCTTCTGGATGGCATTCGTAAATTTCTGTATTACCTCAGGATGTTTCTCAATATAACTCTTCTTGGCGGAGTAGGCAGTATAAGGAACCTTACCGCTCTCTACACCTAAGGAGGCAACCACTTTGCCTGCACCTTGCAGCTCCAGACCTGTAGCAGCCGGCTCGAACTCAATCGTATAATCACCCGTACCTGCTGCGAAGGCCTGAGAAGTCAGTCCGAAATCAATATTCTGAATAATCGTAAGATCTTTCTTAGGATCAATTCCCTGCTTCTTTAAGATGTACTCAAATACCATCTGCGGCATACCGCCAGTACGTCATAAACTAATGTAACGAAAGTACACATTTCATAATCTTAGATTTATCCATTATAATAGTGTACGGTTTTAAATAATCATCTGATACTTCAAGTACACCACTTGCCACAGCAAGATTGATATACGGCATTATGGTTTTTTTATTTGTACTATATCCAAGTTCATTCATTTTTTTTGATAAATACTTAGCAGACGTATAATCTCTTTCTTCTTCCACAATTAGTCTATACAGTGCTTCGATCATCTTGCATTCACTTTCATTTAAAGTATCTACTAAATTAAAAGAAAGATAATCATTTAAATTGTATTTTAAATTAATCTCCGGAATGCCATTTTCATCAACAATAATTTTGGAAACAAGGCTTTCAACGTCTTGGATGGATAGATTGTCCGTGATCTTTTTTGCAAATTCTACTCCTGTTTTTGTTTCTTCAACCCTCTCGTTAATCGTGTTTTGCATTTTTTCAGAGAGTTTATCCTTTTCAATCTTACATACTGAAAGTTGCACAGTAATATCACGTTGCATTTCATTGTAAGTCTCTTCGATAATATCAATATCGGTAGTATTTTTTAGATCATTCAACTTCAGCCTAATTAAACCTTTTAACTGAACAGAAAGCTGCTCTTCCTTTTGTTCCAGCTTTTTCATTTGTTGTCTAATCTTGATTTTAAGCTCCTCATAATCGTCCATCTTAAATTCCTTTATGGCATCTTCCCATATCGGCAGGCAGGCTTTAAGGAATGCATTAAAATATTCTTCGATATCCTCAGCATTGATCAGATGGGCTTTGGAACAATATCGAACCCCTTGTGTATTGTATGTTGAGCATATATAGTATTCTCTTATCTTAGTCTGCATTTTCCTACGAATTATAACAAGTTTAGACCCACAGTCTTTGCAGAACATGGTGCTGCTAAACGGAGGAATAGGGCCTTCATTACGATTGCTCCGAAAGTCTGTCTTAGCACGCTCAGTCATTATCCTCATAACACCTTCAAAATCCTCACTGTTAATTATAGCATCATGATGATCTTTGAAAACGTACTGTTCTTCTTTTGGAACCCTATGATCTGTACCATGTATTACCCGTTTTTCGCGTTTATGCAGACGATATGTTCCAATATAAAAATCGTTCTTTAATATATCTCTTACAGAGTAATCGTTCCATCTGGTTGCAACGCTTGTTGGGTGTTTCACTCTACCTTCTTCGGCATGTAGAGCTTCTCTCATAGCTGTAGACGGGGTAGGAACATGCTGAGAATTTAAAATATCAGCAATTCTCCTATAACCATGTCCAGATAAATATAAGTTGAAGATTTTTCTGATTACTTCTGCCTGATCTTCATCTATAATAAACTGCCTGTTAACAATCTGATAAGCGTATGGAGCATGCGTCAAATAAGATCCCTCTTTTTGTTTCATACGAAGGATTGTCTTAATCTTTTTACTGGCATCCTTAACATATCTTTCATTAAACCACGATTTAATACCGATAAAGTCATCATTATCTTTTAACGTATCATAATCATCATCAATAAGTATAACTCTTTTACCTAGTTGACAGACATGATCCAAAAATAACAAAACCTTAGCATTATTTCGCCCAATTCTGGACAGATCCTTTGCAATGACCAGATCAACTTCACCTGAATCCAGCTTATCTATAAGTGCAGAAAAAGACGGTCGATCAAATATATATCCAGACACACCGTCGTCTTCATAAAATTCTTCGATTATCATTCCTTTTTCTTTCGCATATTTTTCAATCACATTTTTTTGATTCTCAATCGATGTATAATTCTTTTTATCGTCATCTCTTGACAATCTTACATAGCCTACTACGTGTTGTTCGCTCATTTAATATTGCCCTCCATAATAAAATACACTTATAGCTCATTAGACGTATTTTATTATTTTATTCATGTAAATGATCTGATATCATCTTCTTAAAACAGGATACGATATCAGGATTCTCGCCATCGGATATAATACACACTCGAAACCCAAAATTTTGAAGCATTTTTACTTTTCTTTCAATTTCTTCGTTTGAATGGTGAAGAGTTCTATGTATGAAATATATAGGTTTGCACAATTCGTATACTCCTTTTGATATAAGAACCTGCTTAGTAAAACTTATGAGCTGGTGTCTGTCTAATATTCTCAGAAGTATTCTGTCGATAGATCGCATTTATAAACAAGATGAAACGATAAATCGTTTCACTTGTCATGAATTAAAAATCGCTGAAAACAGCTTGCCGTTTTCAGCGATTTTAATTTCTCCATCAGAGGTTCTTCAACCTCTGATGGATTTGTAGTATTTCTTAAAAGAAATGTGGATTTGTCCATGCAGTATTTCCATCTTCATCAATACATTCGATGCGAATATACTTCTCTGCTCCCTTTAGGGAATAGGTAATCTCGGTCAGAGTTTCACCCTTATTGGCATAAATACTATGTCCTCTTGTAAGATAGGATGTGATATGAATTTCCTTGCAAGGACTGCATTTGAAATAGATTTTATCATCCTCTATTCCCCAGTCCTCAATTTTTGGACCCTGACTCAGATAGAAGCGGCCATCTTTCAAGTTTTCAATAATTCTAGAAGCAGTACGCTCTGTGGATTTCACCATTACCCAACCACCAAATCGATCACTCCGTGCAGTCTTTCCATGGGTGTCATCGCACGCAATGCCCCAGACCTTACGACCACTTTGCAGAAGCATATCCCAGTACAAGTCTGCTCGACCTGCATGCATAAGACGTTCGCATCCAGTATTGAACACCTCGATTGCGTGGAAACCAGACAGTTCCAGCACTTCATTTGGTGTCATTCTGCTCCATCGCGGATGTGCCAAAACCACAAATTCTTTGCAAGCAACCATTTCATCAACCAATTGCTGATTCTGAATTTCATTGCAATCATAACGTCGTTCCTCACGCACGGGCATTTCATCAGCATTTACAGAGTACAAACCAACCACATGAATACACTTGGTGTTCTCCGGGTTATGTCGAATATCGCGCTCCCAACCGGGGATTATGCAAATATCCATATTTTCTCCCAGCTGGTGCGAATCAACCACATTATGATCTGTAATAGCAAGAAAATCATATCCCTGCTCGAGGTAGTCACGAATCTGCCGATCAGGTGGACAAAGTCCATCCGTCCGTGTAGTATGAGAGTG
>JAEZHX010000251.1 GCA_023436765.1 Bacillota bacterium | reverse complement strand
ATGATAAAAGAAGCTACAGCAGGGTATGAGAACGAACCGGCTATTCTGCTTCAGGGACATATGGATATGGTCTGTGAAAAGCTGAAGGATTCAACTCATGATTTTCTGAAGGATGGTATTAAACTGGTGGTAGATGGAGACTTCCTGCGGGCGGACGGTACGACCCTGGGAGCGGACAACGGGATTGCTGTTGCCTATATTATGGCCCTCTTCTCCGATGACACCATACCCCATCCCAGACTGGAAGCAGTAATTACGACGGATGAGGAAGTTGGAATGCATGGCGCTCATGCGCTGGATTGCTCCCATCTTCAGGCAAAGTATATGATTAATCTGGATTCCGAGGAGGAGGGTTATCTTCTGGCCAGCTGTGCCGGAGGCTTGAGAACGACCTGTACTCTCCCGGTCAAGAGAATCAAACAATACGGTAAAAGGATAAGAATCAGTATCGGAGGCTTGAAGGGCGGACATTCCGGTATTGATATTATATACAATCGAACCAATGCAGCTAAGCTTCTGGGTCGTCTCCTCTATGAGCTGAGAGAAACACACTCCTACGGCCTGATCTCTGCTCTGGGTGGCTTCAAGGATAATGTTATCCCCAGAGAAGCGAATGCAGAGCTTCTGCTGACAGCTGATAGGCAGATAGAGGAAGAGAATAAGGATTACCTTCAACAGCTGACTGAGGACTATAACAGCATCAATACTAGGATTCAGGAGATACTGGCGGTCTATAAGAAGGAGCTGGCAGCCAGTGAGCCGGAGCTTACAATTATGGTAGAGGATCTCGGGAACGAGGAACAGGAACCACTCCATCCGGTATCCTTTGAGAAGATCCTATTTCTGCTGATGAACATTCCGAACGGAATACAGGTTATGAGCTCGAACATTGAAGGCTTAGTGGAAAGCTCCCTGAATTTAGGAATCTTCCATATCCTTGAGGATAAAGCGGAGTTCACTGACTCAGTCAGAAGTAGTTTCGGAAGCTATAAGGATTATATGAGCGATCAACTGAATTATTTGGTCAGCTTTCTGGGCGGAGAGTATGAGATTCGGGCAGATTATCCCGCTTGGGAATATCGTAAGGAATCTCTTCTTAGGGAGCATTTGAAGAGAATTTATAAGGATATGACGGGGAAAGAGATGAAGGTTGAAGCAATCCATGCCGGCCTGGAATGTGGTCTGATTTATGAGAAGATGCCCGGTATTGACATCGTATCCATCGGTCCTGATATGTTCCGCGTACACACGATAGAGGAGAGACTAAGCATTTCATCCACTATCAGGGTATATCAATTCCTTGAACAGATTCTTAAGGAAAAAATTAGTTAAATAACATTAATTTGACACAAATGCATATTATTCTTCAAGCGTATGGCATTGCTTGAAAAGGGTTATGTAGGAGAGAGAAGATGGATAAGGAAGATAAGTATAGTATAGATACGGATCCGGATTTCGATGCTAATTTTTATAAAAACTTAGAAAAGGTATTAAATGATACCTACATTTCGGAAGCCGATAAAACAGTGGCAGCAGAGGCAGCAATTACAAGCGATGAGGATATCGTTGTCGGTGAATTATGGGTAACTGATGAAACTCAGGCCGTACAGGGGGATTGTAGTTCGGATGATATACCGGAGTTATCGGAACGGATGGACGCTAAGGGGGAAATCAGTCCCAGTGTGGATGATGCCCTGATTGATATCAATGCTTCTTTGGCTAAGCAGATCAGTGAGGAATTAAACCTTCTGGATACCCGTCCCTTGAAGAAGATGTCCAGAGGAAGAAAGGCACTTAGCATTGTGCTGATCATTCTTGCCTGTCTGGTCGGGTTTGGATCCTTTTTGGGATTTACGAAACCGGGTAATCAGCTGCTGATGCGTATGGGAATTGATATCAGCGGTAAGATATGGGCAACCATGACGAAGGATTTTGAGAAGTCTACCATGTTAGAAGAGGATACGGATTATCTGGACGAAGATGATTTAAGCTCTGATGAAGAGGAGATTGATCCGAATACGATCAAATGGCCTGATCATCCGGGATATGGTCGTCAGGAAGAGGGCGTATACAATATCCTTCTTCTTGGGGAAGAAGCCATCGGTTCCGGAGCAGGAAGAGGACGTACTGACGTCATCATGATTGCCACGATGAACACAAATACGAAAGAACTGAAGCTTACCTCCCTGATGAGGGATACACTGGTAAGAATACCGGGTTATCAGGAGAATAAGTTGAATACCGCTTATGAAAAGGGCGGACTTGATCTGCTATACGAAACCATTGCAATGAACTATGATATCAGGTTGGATGGCTGTGTCATGGTAAACTTTGAAAGCTTTGAGAAGATTATTGATAAGCTCGGTGGTGTTGAGATCACCTTAACAGCGAAAGAAGCCTACTACCTGAATAATACAAACTATATTTCCAAGCCTCAATACCGTACAGTGCACGAAGGAAAACAGCTGATGAACGGCAATCAGGTGCTCGGATATTCTAGAATACGTAAGAGGGCAACGATCAACGGAACGAATAATGACTATGGCAGGACAGAGCGCCATCGTATCATACTGGATGCAATCTTTGAAGAATATAAGACAAAGAGCAAGGTAGAACTGGGTTCTATATTGTTTGGTTTCTTACCTATGATTACGACTGATATCAGTAGTGACAATTTTGAGTTATTGTTAAGCAATTTTATTGAAATGGGTACCACTAAGATAGACCAGTTAAGACTTCCTGCTGACGGAACCTTTACTGACAATGTGGAGGTCCGGGGGATGGATGTGCTGATCCCGGAATGGGATGAGAACTTAACGCTTCTCCATAATTTTATCTTTGGAGACGATAAGGCTGCTACCGGAGCGCAATCCTCCACCGCGGCAAACACCTCAGCAACAGGTAACGGATCAGTGAATCAATAGCAAAGATTAAAGTGTATGCCATACCAACTTAATCAATGGTAAGGCATGCACTTTTTAACGCTCCTTCAAGCTAACAGTCCGCTTTGTGATGACACTCTCTTTGTGCTGAACCTGTACTATTACAACTCCTGCTGACATATATTGATATGTCCAATCCCGGAAGCTAGATATGCAAGGCCTAGGAACAGAGGCGTACAGGGAAAGACCTTCCGGGTATGGAAATCTTATATGTAACAGGTGATGTCATGAGAAAGCATTTGCATAAGAGTTTCATTCTGTTGATTGTTCTTGTTCTATTTATCATAAACTATGAGCTCAGACTATTACGGACACAGCAGTTGATCGGAGCTATCATCAAATCAGAGATCAATTATGATGCCTTCGGTGAGATGAAGGTTTCGGAGGATGAGCTGAAACAGGGAGAGCTGAAGATCAACAAAGCAATCAGAAAGTATCCCGGCTTAAAGAACGGAACTTATATGAATCCCATTGGGTATCTTACTTTCTCCATGCTGGCTACTGATTTTAACAAGGTGAAAGCAGCACCCATGGGAACCGATGTTTTCCTGCGCTGTATGGGAAAGCTGTCCGAAGCCCAAAATTATAAGAAGCTATTCAGCTATTATAAAGCGATTTTCTCTGATTTAAGATATTTTCCCGTACCCTATGTCCTAGGCGGGGAGGCAGATATCAGCTATGCTGATACCTGGAATGTACTTCGCAAATATGGCGGAAACCATAGACATGAAGGGACCGATCTGATGGCTTCCAATAATGAACCCGGATATTTTCCGGTCGTAAGCATGACCGATGGTATCGTAGAAAAGATGGGATGGCTGGAAAAGGGAGGTTACCGGATTGGAATCAGAGGAGTCTCAGGAGGTTATTTTTATTATGCTCATCTTGACTCCTATGCCCCTGAGCTGAAAGAGGGGGATTCTATTATCGCGGGACAGCTGCTCGGCTTCATGGGGGACTCCGGCTATGGTCCGGAAGGAACCACGGGTCAGTTCGAGGTGCACCTTCATCTTGGAATCTACGTGCCTACGGAGCATGGGGAGATGAGCATCAATCCTTACTGGATTTTAAGAATCCTAGAGGCTGACAGAACTCGGTATTCCCATGAAGCATCTTAAATTTATGGTTATGTGATGGATCATATGGCTTCTTTTGATTTAATACTTTCCCTGCAGTGGGTAGATATGGTATACTTGTTCGCATAATATATGCTATTAAGTGCCAATATAACAATAGACAAAACAGTTGGTAATTGATTTTATCGCAATTACTAAATAGACCGAAATGGCTGAAGAGGTAACAAAAGTATGGAAGTATATCTGGATAATTCGGCAACAACAAAAATAACAGAGAAGGTCAGAGACCGAGTGATGAAGGTTTTGTATGAGGATTACGGCAATCCCTCCTCCATGCACCGGCTTGGCATAAAAGCAGAGACTTATATGAAGGAAGCAGCAGCGAATCTGGCGAGCTGCCTTAAGGTTGAACCGAAGGAGCTGGTATTCACCTCGGGGGGAACGGAGTCCAATAACCTCGCCCTGATCGGAACAGCTATGGCAAACAAACGAAGGGGCAAGCATATCATTACTACCCGAATCGAGCATCCCTCGGTCCATCAGCCCTTACTGTATCTTGAGGAAAATGGTTTTGAAATCAGCTATGCACCGGTGGATGAGACCGGTAAGCTGATCAAAGAGAAGCTGTATGATTTGATTCGTGAGGATACTATATTGGTATCCGTTATGTATGTAAATAATGAAATTGGCGCGGTTCAGGAGGTTAAGGAGCTTGCTACCGAGCTGAAAAACAGGAAAAAGGATATCATATTCCATGTAGATGCTGTACAGGCCTTCGGTAAATTCCGAATCTACCCGAAACGGGAGGGAATAGATCTTCTGACCATCAGTGGACATAAGATCCATGGACCGAAGGGAAGCGGTGCGCTCTATATCAGCGATAAGATCAGAGTGAGCCCGGTGATCTTCGGAGGGGGACATCAGAGGGGAATCCGTTCTGGGACCGAGAATGTTCCGGCGATTGCAGGACTTGGACAGGCTGTTTCGGAGCTTTATGAGAACCATGAAGAGAAGATCGGCAGGATGTATGGCCTTAAGCAACGCCTCTTAAGAGAACTGAATAAGCTGGAGGGCGTCAGCTTTAATGGTCTTCCGAAGGAATGCACCGATGAGTTTGAAATGGAGCTATTGAAAACAACAGCGCCTCATATCGTCAGTGTCAGCTTTGACGGAGTAAAGAGCGAGGTCTTCCTCCATGCACTGGAGGATCGTAGCGTCTATGTTTCAGCCGGCTCAGCCTGTAGCTCCCATCATCCGCAGCCCAGTGTGACGCTGACCGCAATTCATCTGCCAAAGAACCTGATGGATTCCACACTGCGTATCTCCATGTCTGATATGACTACGGAGGAAGAAGTGGATTATGCTTTGGAGCAGATGAAGGAAATCTTGCCTATGCTCAGGAGATATACGAGAAAATAGCCGTTCCAGGGTGGCTTGCCCTGAGCGGATGTGATAGGATGATATCATAGCAACAGTGAAGTTAAGGATGAATGAAACGAAACAGCAGATAAGACGATCGTAGGAAATACCGATAGCAGCATAGAAAATCGGTATGGAATACAGTACAGGAGGCTAAGATGTTCAAAGCATTTCTAATAAAATATGCAGAGATCGGACTGAAGGGTAATAACCGATATATCTTCGAAAATGCATTAAGAGACCGTGTGAGCGATTCTCTCAGACCCTTGGGTCATTTTTATGTCGGCAGGGAACAGGGAAGAATCTTCGTAGAATGCCCTGAAGGATATGATTATGAGGAGACTGTCGCAGCTCTGCAGCGAGTATTCGGTATCTCCTCCATCTGTCCGGTAGCCGTGATTGACGGTAATGATTGGGAGACCCTGACGAAAGGGGTGGGGGATTATGTGGAGGCGATGTATCCGGACAAGCATTTTACCTTCAAGGTGGAGGCGAAGCGTGCGGATAAGCAGTATCCGATGACCTCTCCGGAGATCTGTATTGAGATGGGTGCTTATCTCCTGAATCGCTTTAAGGAGCTTAAGGTGGATGTTCATGAGCCTGAAGTCAGAGTTACGGTAGAAGTAAGGACCAAATCCTACGTATATTCCATCATTATCCCGGGACCCGGCGGTATGCCCGTCGGAACCAATGGTAAGGCGATGCTTTTGCTGTCCGGCGGTATTGACAGTCCGGTTGCCGGTTATATGATCTCCAAGAGGGGTGTATCATTAGCAGCAACCTACTTTCATGCTCCCCCGTACACCAGTGACAGAGCGAAGCAGAAGGTGGTTGACCTGGCAGAGAAGGTAGCAAGGTATACGGGACCGATGAAGCTGTTCGTAGTGAATTTTACCGATATCCAGCTGTACATCTATGAGAAATGCCCCCATGAGGAGCTTACGATTATCATGCGAAGATACATGATGAAGATAGCCGAGAAGCTTGCGGAGCAGGAAAATTGCCTCGGTCTGGTAACAGGAGAAAGTATCGGACAGGTAGCAAGTCAGACGATGCATAGCCTGGCTGCCACCAATGAGGTGTGTACAATGCCGGTCCATCGCCCGTTAATTGCCTTTGATAAGAAGGATATCGTAGAGATAGCGAATAAGATTGATACCTTTGAGACCTCCATCCAGCCCTTCGAGGATTGCTGTACGATCTTTGTGGCGAGGCACCCGGTAACGAAGCCAATCCTGAAGGCGATCCGTAATTCCGAGAAGAACCTGGAGGAGAAGATTGATGAGCTGGTAGAAACCGCCCTAAATACAGCGGAAGTGATCCAGATCAGACAACATTAACCATAGAATTGTCTATGCTTGCTTAAGCAAATGATTTCATTCAGTACAACAAAAAAGGAGTTGCCATCTTGGTTTCCCCGATGGCAACTCCCATTAAGTACAGCTTGATTACTCAACAATGTAAGGCTTTAATACGGACAGGATATGATCCATGTTCTCCTCACTGTGGATGTTAAGATCGATTAACTTGGATAAATCAAGGCTAAAGATACCCATGATGGATTTTGCATCTATAACGTATCTTCCGGAAACTAAATCGAAGTCGGAATCAAATTTCGTAACATCATTCACAAATGCCTTTACCTTATCAATT
>JAEZHX010000114.1 GCA_023436765.1 Bacillota bacterium | reverse complement strand
GAAGGCTATGGCGGCAGTATCAAGAAGGTCATGGAGCTTAAGGGTAAGACTCCCGGTATCGTAGGTGTCGTAGCCGACATCATCAAGACCGGTAAGAAATATGAGACAGCCATTGAGACAGCCCTGGGCGGCAGCATCCAGAATATTGTTACCGAGGATGAGGCAGCTGCCAAGGAACTGATTACATACCTCAAAAAGAATAAATTCGGAAGAGCTACCTTCCTTCCACTGACGAATATGTCCTCCGGAAGCGGTGTTCAGAATGAAAAAGTACAAAAGGAACCCGGTGTACTCGGTATTGCTTCCGGTCTCGTTGAGGCAGAACCTAAATTCCATGCATTAATTGATTATCTGCTTGGAAGAATAATCGTTGTGGATCACATGGACCATGCTGCAGCGATTGCGAAGAAGTATCAGTACTCCCTTCGAATCGTAACACTGGAGGGTGAGCTTCTTACTCCGGGCGGCTCCATTTCCGGCGGTGCCTATAAGAATTCCAGCAATCTTCTCGGAAGACGCCGTGAGATTGAAGAGCTGGAGGGTCATGTGGCAGCTCTGGAGAAGAAAACCAGAGAGCTGGTACTGAAGAAAGAGGAAGAGAGAAACAAAAGAACGGAGCTTCGAAACAGGCTGGAGCAGCTTAAGGGAATTCTTCAAGAGGAGTTTCTGAAGCAGAATACCGCTAAGCTCGGACTGGACCGTGAATTAACAAAGAAGGCAGAGGCTCAGGCCATTTATAATGAATATACGAAGGAGCTCATTGAAATTGATGCCCAGGCCAGGGAGCTGAACAGTAATCTGGAACGACTAAAGCAAAGTCTCTCTGAAAATCTCGACAAAAACAAAGAAAAAGAAGAAAGCATTGAGCTGATTACGAAGAAGCTGGAAGCAGAGAGAGAGACAGAGGCGGTTGTGGGTGAGAAGGTGAACAGCCTTAAGTTGGAATTATCCTCCCTAGAGCAAAACAACCAATTCCTCCTGGAGAATGTGAAGCGTGTCAAGAGGGAGATCGACAGGCTTTATGAAGAGGAGGCAGCCCTAAAGGAAGATATAGAGAAAGCCTCCAGAATCGTGGAGGCTAAGAAGCTTGCCATCAACGAAGCTGAGGCATATATTTTGGAGGACCAGAAGCATTTAAGTACTTTGGATGAGAAAATCAAAGGTCAGGTGAAGGAAAGAGAGCAGATAACAGCTGTCCATAAGAATTTCTTCCTGAAGCGGGACGAGCTGTCCCGTCTCATGAATGATCTGGATAAGGAAGTATTCCGCCTGAACAGTCAGAAGGAGAAGCTGATCGAGCAGACCGACCAACAGATGAATTATATGTGGGAGGAATACGAGCTTACCTATTCCAGCGCCCTGGAATATCCTGTGGATGCTGAGATCAGCCTGACTCAGGCGAAGAAATCGATTCAGGAGATCAAAGGTCAGATTAAAGAGCTCGGTGATGTGAATGTCAATGCCATCGAGGATTATAAAAACATGTCTGAGCGCTTTACGTTTTTATCCTCTCAAAGCGAGGATCTAATTCGTTCCGAAGAAGCCTTGATGAATATTATTCAGGAGCTGGATACAGAGATGCGCAGACAATTTGAGGAGAAGTTCGCTGCGATAGGTGAGCAGTTTGATATCGTCTTCAAGGAGCTGTTCGGCGGAGGTAAGGCAGATCTGGAGCTAACTGAGGGTGAGGATATACTGGAAGCGGGAATTCGAATCAACGCACAGCCTCCGGGCAAGAAGCTTCAGAACATGATGCAGCTTTCCGGCGGTGAGAAGTCTCTGACGGCGATCTCTCTGCTGTTTGCGATCCAGAACCTAAAGCCCTCTCCCTTCTGCTTATTGGATGAGATTGAGGCCGCGCTGGATGATTCCAATGTAAAACGCTTTGCGAAATATCTGAATAAATTATCGAGGGAAACACAGTTTATCATAATCACACATCGAAGAGGAACCATGGCGGCGGCAGATATCCTGTATGGTATTACAATGCAGGAAAAAGGAGTATCTACCCTGGTATCCGTCAGTCTTATTGAGAATGATTTAGAGGGGTAAAGCCGGATAAAACACCGGAATGATGACGTTGATTGATTTTTACTGACATTTGGTTATTGGAGGTTATTAAATGGGAGAGAAGACAGGATTTTTTGGCAAGCTTGTGCAGGGCTTAACCAAAACTAGAAACAGTATAGCAAACGGAATAGACAATCTTTTCAGCGGATTTTCCAGCATAGATGATGATTTCTATGAAGAGCTGGAGGAATTACTGATCATGGCTGATCTGGGGATTAATACGACAACTGCCGTATTAGAGGAGCTCCGCAATAAGGTGAAGGAAGAGAAAATCAAGGACCCCGCACAGTGCAGACAGATATTGATCAATACCCTGAAAGATCAAATGAATGTGGATTCCACGGCATATGAATTCGAGAACCGTAAGTCCGTTGTTCTCTTAATCGGCGTGAACGGAGTCGGTAAAACAACTTCTGTAGGAAAGCTTGCGGGACAATTAAAGGATCAGGGCAAGAAGGTTATGGTAGCAGCGGCGGATACCTTCCGTGCAGCAGCGATCGAACAGCTGACCGAATGGGCGAACAGAGCAAATGTCGAGATCATTGCACAGAAAGAAGGCTCTGATCCGGCTGCTGTTATATATGATGCTGTGACCTCTGCGAAATCCCGTCATGTGGACACATTAATTTGTGACACCGCCGGACGTCTTCATAATAAGAAGAATCTGATGGAGGAGCTGAAGAAGATCAACAGGGTCATCGAAAGGGAATATCCGGAGGCCTATCGTGAGACCCTGGTGGTTCTGGATGGTACCACCGGACAGAACGCCTTGGCTCAGGCTAGGGAATTTAACGAAGTGGCAGATTTAACAGGAATTATCTTAACCAAACTCGACGGTACTGCCAAGGGAGGTATCGCGATTGCTATCCAGTCAGAGCTTTCCATTCCTGTGAAGTATATCGGAATTGGCGAGAAGATAGACGATCTCCAGAAATTCAATGCTGAGGATTTTGTGAATGCATTATTCCAGAAAAACGAATAGGAGAATATAAAATGATAACTTTGGAGCAATTTGAAGAAGCCACAGAAGCGGTCAAAAAGGTTATTCTAAGAACAAAACTGATTCACAGCGAATATTTTTCCGAGACTACAGGAAATAAGGTATTCCTTAAGCCTGAAAATATGCAGTATACCGGGGCATATAAGGTTCGTGGTGCTTATTATAAGATCAGTACCCTGACCCAGGAGGAACGGGATCGTGGCCTGATTACCGCCTCCGCCGGTAACCATGCCCAGGGAGTTGCCTATGCAGCAAAGCTCTATCATTCGAAGGCAGTGATTGTAATGCCCGGTACCACACCGTTAATTAAGGTGAACCGGACGAAGAGCTATGGTGCAGATGTAATTCTATATGGAAATGATTATGATGAGGCCTATCAGCATGCCAGGGAGCTGGCAGAGGAGAAGGGCTATACCTTCATCCATCCCTTCAACGATGAGAAGGTTGCGACCGGTCAGGGAACCATTGCGATGGAGATCTTTAAGGATCTTCCCACCGTGGATATCATTCTGGCTCCGGTCGGAGGCGGCGGTTTACTCGCCGGTGTTGCAACTTTGGCTAAGATGTTGAATCCGAATATCAAGGTGATCGGTGTGGAACCGGCCGGAGCCGCCTGTATGAAGGAGTCCTTAAGAGCAGGCAAGGTGGTTACGCTTCCCCATCTGGATACGATAGCGGACGGTACTGCAGTGAAGACACCGGGTGATAGTATTTTCCCCTATATCCAGAAATACGTGGACGAGATCATCACCGTAGAGGACCAGGAGCTGATCGTAAATTTCCTGGATATGATGGAAAATCATAAAATGGTGGTTGAAAACTCCGGACTTCTTACAGTAGCGGCCCTAAAGCATCTGAACTGCCGGGATAAGAAGGTGGCTGCGATCCTAAGCGGAGGTAATATGGATATCATTACGGTATCCTCAATCGTACAGCACGGATTGATCCAGAGGGGCAGAGTCTTCACGGTTTCCGTACTTCTTCCGGACAGACCGGGAGAGCTGGTCAGAGTAGCTGACGTTATCGCAAAGGCCCAGGGCAATGTCATCCGGCTGGAGCATAACCAGTTCGTCAGCATTAACCGCAACAGTGCGGTAGAGCTTACGATTACGATGGAAACCTTCGGACATGAGCATAAGGACCTGATCGTTCAGGCCCTGGTGGAGGCCGGTTATCATCCGAAGCTCTGCCAGCCGAATAAGCTGTATTGATTTTGTGATAAGCTTATTGTGTGATTAGATAATAAATGATGATATTTTCATCAGTTTTACCTGTCCGGCATTTATTTACAAATTCGGCTTGACTTGCTATAATAGGGTTATCTTATTCTTCTGATCTTCTGATTGAATCATCTGATAACCTGTTTTTATCCTGCCATCAGCTTATTTCAACAAAATTATGATAATGATTGCCGTCCTATGTCCAGTGGCAATGGTAAGCTAGTTACATAAAAACGGAATGCCTACATAGTTATTGAAGTTAAGAACAGGCTCTTTTTCGCTTTGACCGCATGGATGTGAGTGAACTTTCAGAAGAAGAGAGGCTTAACACCTAGTCCGAAGTGAGTCATAGATCTGAGTATGAAACATGTTGACATCCCCGGTGAAATAAGTTATGATGGATATAAGAACACTAGTTCGTATCAGGAATAAGAAGGATATACAATATTATTGCCTGCAGGTGCAGGAAAATGGAGGTTATTATGGCAAAGGATGATAAGATCAGAGCATTGGAATCTGCCTTAGCACAGATTGAGAAGCAGTACGGCAAGGGCTCCGTTATGAAGCTTGGGGATACGAATGCCAATATGAACATTGAGACAGTACCGACAGGCTCCATCAGTCTGGATATCGCCTTAGGACTCGGCGGAGTACCCAAGGGAAGAATTATGGAGATTTATGGACCTGAATCCTCCGGTAAGACGACAGTAGCCTTACATATGGTGGCTGAAGTACAGAGCAGGGGCGGAATTGCTGGCTTTATCGATGCTGAGCATGCGTTGGATCCTGTCTATGCGAAAAATATCGGCGTAGACATTGATAATCTGTATATCTCTCAGCCGGATAACGGAGAACAGGCTTTGGAGATTACTGAAACCATGGTTCGTTCCGGTGCTGTTGATATCATTATCGTTGACTCTGTAGCAGCCTTAGTTCCTAAGGCAGAGATCGATGGCGAGATGGGCGATTCCCATGTGGGCTTACAAGCCAGGTTGATGTCTCAGGCGCTCAGGAAGCTCACCGCCGTGATCAGTAAGTCCAATTGTATCGTTATCTTCATTAATCAGCTTCGTGAGAAGGTCGGTGTCATGTTTGGTAATCCCGAGACTACAACAGGCGGCCGGGCATTGAAATTCTATTCCTCCATCCGTCTGGATGTCAGAAGGATTGAATCCCTGAAACAGGGTGGCGATGTGGTAGGTAACAGAACCAGAATTAAGGTGGTTAAGAATAAGATTGCTCCCCCGTTCAAGGAAGCAGAATTTGATATCATGTTTGGCAGGGGGATTTCCAGAGAGGGTGATGTTCTGGATCTTGCCTCCGACTGCGGTATTGTCAATAAGAGCGGTGCCTGGTATGCCTATAATGACGCTAAGATTGGTCAGGGTAGAGAGAATGCGAAGCAGTTCCTTTCAGATAACCCTGAGATCTTTGCTGAGATTGAAACCAGGGTTCGAGAGAAATACGCATTGAAGCCTGCTAAGAACTATAACGAGGTATTGGAGTAAAATTGATATAGATAGTAAGATTTTTTCAACGATACTATTAGTAATAGCATGTGAAGCTTTTTATTAAATAAAACATAGGCTATAGCTGTCCAGACTGACCGCTTGATCCGTATCATGATACCATGGACGGTAAGAGCGAGACTTCGGGACAGCTAACTTTGTATCGTCCTATTGAAGCATAGAAATCCTAAGGAAGCAGGGTAAGAGTATGGTTATCACAAAACTCGAACAATGGGAACAACGGAAGAAAGCGAAGGGATATACATCTGTAAGCTCCTCTAAAATTAAAGTTTTTATTGATTATGAATATGCCTTTCC
>JAEZHX010000121.1 GCA_023436765.1 Bacillota bacterium | reverse complement strand
ACCAGGTCACCGGTATCCCCATTTGATAGAGAATATCCGGCCAGACTTAACAGCTCCGTCGACTTACTCTCATCCAGCTGTAAGGCCAGGCAGAGGGCTAATACCGTTGTTTTTCTTGGCTGGTAATCCTTATCACAGCGAATCTTCGAGAAATGTCTGCGGTCGATTCCGGCACGCTTATAAATCTCTGCATCACTATGACCCGTCTGATCGATGTATTGTAATAGCTTCGTGCTGAAGGTTTCCTTGCTCTTTTGATTCTTAATAAATTCCTCTAGGTCCTTCTCCTTCGACTCCATTGGTACCTTTGGGGCGCTGCGGGAGGAACATTTATGAGAAATCGGTTCGCTTAACTGAATTGCTGCCGGTTCTTCGGGTAATGCACTGCATCTTGAATCAGTTATCTGTTTATCCCTGCGAAAGGCACTGAAATCCATATCTGAATTCTTAAGCTTCTCTCTATCTTCTTTTTTCTTAATGCTTTCCTCTATGCTATGGTGTGGAAGCTGCAGCTGCGATCTGAAGCATGCCTGCTCCTGCATGAGGCAGAGCTCTTCCGCACTATTATGCTCAATGTATGCTTCCAGTTCACGAAGTAATTGAATATTCAAGGGTATCCCTCCATATTGTCGCCTGTGAAGCGACCACTTTATCGTTCAGACAATATATAATCAACCTATCGAAGCAATCATATTAAACCCAATAACCAATCAGAATACTTAGTAAATGTATTCTGACTGAATCCAAACATTAGCCAAAGAAAGGAAGTTATTTATGAATCAGAATTTAACCGAAATCATCTTCTTACTTGACCGCAGCGGCTCGATGTCCGGGCTGGAAAACGATACGATCGGAGGCTTTAATGGCTTTCTAAAATCCCAGTGTAAGCTGGGTCAAACCTTACTCACCACCGTACTATTTGATGACAAATATGAGATTCTGCATAATGGCGTGGATGCCAGCAAGGTGACTCTGACCGAGAAGGAGTACTTCACCCGCGGTTCGACCGCTCTTCTGGATGCGGTCGGCAAGACCATCCTGGATGTCGGCTTTCGCATGTCCCATATCCCGGAAGAGAACCGCCCCGGGAAGATCATCTTCGTAATCACTACGGATGGTATGGAGAACTCCAGCAGGGAGTTCTCTTATGATAGGGTAAGCGATATGATTACCCTGCAGCAGAAGATCTATCATTGGGAATTCATCTTTATGGGCGCGAATATCGATGTAGCTAAGGAGAGCCATAAGCTTGGCATCCAGCCGGACCGTGCCTTTCGTTATGAGGCCTCCGAAGAGGGTACTGATCGGATGTATCAGCAGGTCTGTTCCATTGTCAGTGAGATGCGTGTACCAGACCAATTTCGCAACAAGAAACGACAGTAATCCCCAAATAAAGTTTAGTACTATTAGATCACGATGTCAATCGCTTACTCGAAATACTTTACTTTAAAATGGAAGCAGGAACGGTTCCGCTCCTGCTTCCATTTATGTACCTATCCATACCATATATCTGTCACTATAACGTAACATCATGAAAGCTTATCGTTTCTATCTGCCAAACGGCCCTCCCTAATCAAGAAGCCAATTCGTCCTTCTCCTTTGCCGCGAATTCCTCATACATCTGTTTCACCCGTGACCGACTGGCCAGGAATACCTCCAGGATATTCGGGTCAAAATGCTTCCCCATTCCTTCTTCAATAATACTCATCGATAAATCGAAGGAGAAGGCCTCCTTATACGGACGCTTGCTGGTCAGGGCATCGAAGACATCTGCCAATGCTACTATCCTGGCGCTTAAGGGGATCTCCAGTCCCTTCTTTCCTGCCGGATAACCTGATCCGTCCCACTTCTCGTGATGGCCTTCTGCGATCTCTATTCCCAGTCCGAAGAGATGTCTGCCCCTTCTGGCTATATTCTCTTCCGCTGCCCGAAGTACTCTGGCGCCGTACAGGGTATGCTGCTTCATCTCTTCATATTCTTCTTCGGTAAGCTTCCCCGGTTTCAACAGGATACCATCTCGGATACCGACCTTACCAATATCGTGAAGTGGGCTGAAGCGTTCGATCTGATCAAAATACTCCGGTGTTATCTCACCGGGATAGACCCCATTCTCAAACAGTAACTCAGCAATGAGCCTGGAATATTGCTTCATCCGATCCAGGTGCTCCCCTGTATCCTCATCCCTGGCTTCTGCCAGCTTAGCGAGTGCCAGAATACTGCTTAAGACCAGATCGTTGATAAAGATGTTCTGATTAAAGCTGACGGCGATGCTGTTCACAAGCGTCTTCAGGAAATTAATATGCTCTTCCTTGTAAACATCCTTCTGGGTACTGGAGAAGAAGATGATTCCGACTGGATTATGGGAGACCTTCAAAGGTAAGGTAATAGAGGACTTTATCCCCGCCTCCAGAATAATCTGATTATAGGTCTTTATGGGTCTTCCCTCACAGTATTTCTCAAGGTCGTTGATAATCCTGGTTTCTCCGGTCTCTATGAGTCTGCCGAGGCTTGTTTCAGTGATTCGCCAGGCATGTCCGACAATCTTATCAGGCATTCCGTTTACAGTACCATCCGATACACCATAGGAAGCCCGCAGCAGTTTCTTGGTATCATCCAGTATGGCTATTCCGATATAGTTATAGGGGATGATGCGGGAGAAGGTTCTGTTGATATAGTCTAAACTGTCTGTGAAGGAGGAGTGGCTATTCATGTCCTCAATTAGGTTAATCAAATTATTAATCTTCAGGAACATGGTATTAATCTCTTCCAGTACGGGTATCACCTTCTCACCGGGCGGAAGATCTGACTTGATCTGATAGTTTTCCAGTCCGATGTCGGAGATCCCCCGGTAGAGCCGGTTGAACGGAAGTATAATGAACTTCATCAGGTTAATGACAGCAAGAATCATTAGTATACTTAATATACCTATCAGAAGATAGAATACTGTTGTCATAGCCTGGGCGGTGTCGATCGAATTTGTCAGAATAACCTGTTGAATCTGATCGCACAGCTCAAGAAGCTTTACATTGTTGAGATTAATATAGGTAGCAGCCTCCGTCATTTGATCCGTGATATTTTCTGCTTGGAGAATCACTTGAACAGACCGGCTGAATTCTTTCCATAAAGCATTGAGATCCTCCAGGTAAGGCGCCACTTCTTTAATAGAGTCTCTGATATCGATACGATTATTTTCTATCTGAAGATACCCCTCCTCCAATGCCTGCAGGTTCATAGAGAAGTCATTCTGTGTCTTTCTTAAGTTATCCTTATATTCATTATATATGTCCCTGACTGCATCATCAGAATAACTAATCCTCTCATCCTCCAAGTCCTTTATCAACGCATACAGGCTGCTGGAATCCTTGGCCATCATCTGGGTATACATCCTCTGTCTGCCGAAGATATTAATAATCAGCTTATCCTCCTGATCCTTCTTATTTGAGATGTCCAGCAGCAGGATAAAGCAGAGTAGTACTGAGATAAAAGCCAGCAGGATTCCAATTCCGCTTTTTCTAATAAATCCAAGTAAATTTGCATTCTTCATGGTTTAAACCATTTCCTCCGAAGTAATAATCTAGTCATATACTAACTATTTACAGTTTAGGAGAAAAATAGTTTCATGTCAATCTATTTATATTTATGTCCCTCTTGAAACATACTTCTCTTCAACCTCTCCATGGATACCAGGTAGAATATCATCTGGGAGATAAAATACAATACCAAAGCCAGGATAGAATTTCGGAAAAAGACACCGACCATATAACCTCCGCCAAGCAAAAAGGTAGTCATATACATGAATACTAGGCCGATCATCGTACCCAGAATAAGCGGTGTGAAATAAATCAGCTTCTGGGAGGACGCTTGCATCCGGATAAACTCCTTCCCGGTCATTCCAATCTTCGTCAACCTCTGATAGGACTCCTTAAGGTGCGTCATATCCCCGTATTGCTTGAAGATGAAGATACTTCCGGCAGCGATGAAGAATAATAACCCCATGAAGCTTGTGAAGAAAATCATCATAGCATAGATATTTCTCATCAGGTGATACCCCTCAAGGAAGGAATCCACCTGAAATAGGGGCGAGATCTGCTGCAAGCTGTTTCTTAAGCCCTCCGTAAACGGTGCAATCTTTTTCCAATCCTCAAAGTTGAACAGATGGGATATCCCGATCCGGTCTTCGTCTATCCTCTGCCGAAGCAGATTGTAATCAGCATCATTCATTACAATCGTAATATTGGAGGGAAACGCCTTGTTATGAATGCCCTTCCCCTTGACAGTACCCGTTATCCTATAGTCCGACTGAAAGGTCTCAGAATAAAGGGTCAACTGATCCATTCCCACCATTTCCTGATAACCCGGCGCCAGGGTAGTAATCACCAGAAGGATCTCTCCTTCCGAGACTATATCCTTTTTCTTATTAATCTCTTTATATAGAGTCTCAGAGATAATAGGCTTCTGTACTTCCTCTGTACCGTTATTGCAGTTCAGCACCAGGAACTCATGGTCCACCGCGTTACTTAACGGGGTTATTGATTTTGCCAGCAGTTGATCGAGTTTTCCCTGCTCCAGGCTATTGATACCATTCCATTCTACATATTCTATCTGTGCTATCCGTTCCCCTTCAGACAGTCTGTCTGCCAGGGAGTACAGAGAAATCGGCGATGCTACGAAGAATATAATCATAGCACTGAGGATACTAAGAACAAATAATATCCTTCTATTACTCGCAAAACTATATTCAATCTCACTATCACTCAGAAGCTTTCCGTAGTACCTGTTCTTATTCTTCGCTCTGTAATGGTAATACAGGTTCCAGCCCTGGGCAATTAACAGGTACATGGAGGGAAATGCTGCTGCCGCATAAACCAAATACATATAGAGCTTATCTGAGAAATGCTTATCCCTCATCAGAAACAGCATTGTAACCGAGGAACCCAGGAATACGATTGCTGCTATCACCGCCGTAAGAAGTCTTACTTTCCCATGGTAGCCTTCCTTCCTGCTCTGCATCAGCTTTATGATGCTAAGCCCTAGAATTCGCCTTCTACTTGTCAGAACTGCAGTAGCATAAATCACCAGGAATACCAGAAGAGTCACGAGAAAGCTAAGGGAATTCAATTCATACCTAATCGGAGCTTCCCCTATCAGCTCGCTGATGATCATAAAGAACAGCCGGGAGAACAACGCTCCTGAGAGCATCCCGATCACCATGGAGGATAACAGGATGATCATATTTTCCAGCAGAACGATTCTGCTGATATTCTTCTTGGTCAGCCCTAGAGTCATAAACAGCGCAAACTCATTGCTTCTCGACTTCACGAAGGAGCTGTGGGCATAGTTAATAAAAAATACGGAGAACAGAAATACTGCCACGATAGACATATAGACCAATGAGAAAAATCCATCCTTATTAGCAAGCTTCATAAAGCTTTTATTAAATAAAATCGTAGAGTAGATAAAGAAGATCATGATTGTAAAGCTGCTGCAGAAGAAGAAGGCCAGGTACCTTCTGATATGGGTGGTAAAATTCTTTATTACTACATTCCTAAAGGTCATGGCTATCACACTCCAATACTGCCAGACAGTCTAATATCTGGTCGAAGAACTCCGCCCTGGTACCCTTCCTTACAATCTCCATATTTAAGGCCCCATCCTTAACAAAGATGATCCTTTTGCAATAGCTTGCCGCAAATGCATCATGGGTTACCATCATGATCGTAACCTTGCGCTTCTCGTTCATCTTCTCAAAGCTGGTCATTACGGCTTTGGAGGATTTTGAGTCCAGGTTACCGGTCGGCTCATCGGCGAAGATAATTTCCGGAGAATTGATCATGGCTCGGCAAACTGCTGTCCTTTGCTGCTGCCCTCCGGATACATGATAAGGATATTTCTCAGAGATCATGTCAATCTCCAGGAAATGCATCAGCTCACTACTCTTAGTTTCCATCTCCTCGGGAGATTTCTTCTCCAGGATGAGAGGAAGCATTACATTTTCCTTCAGGGTAAGACTGTCCATTAGGTTAAAGTCCTGGAAGACGAAGCCCATCTTCTGTCTACGGAATAAGGCCATCTCCTCATCGGTCATCTCCTCCAACGCTTTACCGGCAATCCTCACACTGCCCGCCGTAGCCTCATCAATTCCACTTAAGATATTTAAGAGAGTGGTCTTGCCGCTTCCGGATGGACCCATTACTCCGATAAATTCCCCCTCAGCTACCTGAAGACTGACACCCTTAAGTGCCTGTACAGAGCTCTCATTCTCCTGAGAGCCGTAATACTTTATTAAGTTTTCTGCTTTTAATACATTCATATTTTCCAACTCCTTTCATCCCCATTGTAGCTGCTTCAGGTGAAATCAGAAATCGATTTGCCTAACGAAGTCTTACAGTTTTGAAAGATTTCCCCTTGACTGTATCAATGTTAGCGCCTTATATTTTCATCGACTATGAGTTATTACTTACACTGTAATATATCGTTACAGTGGTACCAACACCCTCGGTTGATTTTACCTCAATCCTGTGGTTCAGCTTCCTTGCTACCGCATCAGCGATGTATAATCCGATTCCGGTAGCATTGCGATTCTCCCTGCCGTTATCCCCTGTGAAGAAGGGCTCAAAGATACGGGGCAGGTCATAGTCCGGAATTCCGATCCCTTCATCCCGGATCGTCAGGCGGAGTCCCTGCTCTTCCTGTTCGAGTATGATATAAACCCTCTTGATCATAACAGTCGCCGAGGTGTCTTGATCGCCGTCCGAATCAGTCTTTTTTGCATACTTACTGTCCGAAGTATCTCCTATCAGGTTCTCTTCTCTCCGGGAATACTTGACTGCATTGGAGAGGAACTGCTCCAGCATCAGCTTATGCCATTTTCGATCGGAGAAGACACGGGTATCCACAGACTTGATCTGAAGCACGGGGAAAACATGATGCATCACAAAATGCTTCTTCATCCCGGTGATGATCAATGGCAACTCTTCTGCCAGATCCATCCGCTCCGGAACATAATCCTTCGGAAAGTTCTCAAGCCGGATCAGACTTAACAGCTGGTCCACTCCGGAAGCAAGCTTCTCATTCTCCTCTGCGATGCTGTACATGGCTTCCCCTGTCCCTGTTGCCTGTGCAATTGTCTTCTGCGTGATAAGATTGATCACTGAGATTGGGGTCTTCAGATTATGCACCCATTGGGAGAGGAAATGCCTCCAGGCCTCATTATCTGCCCTCATCGTTTGAAGTTCTCTAATATATCGCTGGTGAATGGCCTGGATCGCATCATTGATTGCCCTCTGCTCCTCCGTCCTCGGGAGGAGATCATAGTGCGGGTTATGGATACTCCTCCCGATCCTTCTCCGAAATCCGAAATACCTATAGCTGCTGATTGCTGTCAGCACGGCAAAACCATAGAATCCGATCATAATCGGGTAGATGATCTCCGCCTTTCCATCGGTACTGACGTGATAGAACACAATGATACACATCATGAATACGAGATAAATCAGAGCATAAATCCAATGGTCCTTGATATATTTAATTATGGTCTTCTGTTTCATTTCCGTCCTCTCCGTTACTAAGTTCCAGCAGGTATCCGGTTCCCCTGATGGTTTTGATCACCTGTCTTATCCCCAAATCCTCCAGCTTTCCCTTTAACCTTGTTATATTAACCGTCAGAGTATTGTCCTCAACGAAGGTTTGATCATCCCAAAGCTCCATTAAGAGCTCCTCCCTGGTAACAATCCCATGATTCTTCTCCAACAGCTTTTTCAACAGCTTGAATTCATTCTTGCTCAGTTCCTGTTCCCGTCCTTGATAGGACACACGGAAATTGTTCGGGTTTATGATCAGTCCGCCCACACCGGTCAAACCCAGCTTCTGACTCGAATACTCCCCGTAGGCCCTTCGCAGTGCTGCCTTGATCTTCGTTAACAGCAGCTCCATATGGAAGGGTTTCACCAGATAATTGTCCGCTCCCAGCTCCAGCCCCATGATTTGCTCCATATCGGAGTTTCTTGCTGATACGATAATCACCGGCACAGAGGTCTTCTTCCGAATGAAGCGGCACAGAAAGAAGCCATCCAGATAGGGCAGATTGATATCCAACAGAATAAGGTCTGCCTCGGCCTCGGTAATCTCCTTCTCAACCTCCTTGAAATTATGGATCAGAATAACCTCATACTGATATCTCTCCAGGAATTCCTTCATCAGAAGCTTCAGCTTCGTATCATCCTCAATCATCAGTATTCTTGTCCTTCCAGCTTCTCTAGCCATACAATCCCCCATTTCTCCCATCCTGTTCCTTCTCTTTCTGGACTTCCTATTTCTACTCTTCCATAGGATTACTCCTGCAATGGTTCAGCACTGAATGCCGCTTTCTTTGCTAATCCTTCTTCCTGTTATCTTTGATTAACATTTCTCCTTATTATAACATTTACGGCATTTTTGTACAATAATGTTGGTATTTCCTGTCAATTTATTCAGTTGATAGATATTTGGTTAAGTGATATAATTTGCATCAGCATGATTTTGGTTATGGAGGAATATATATGACCGATATGGAAGCAATGAACTTAAGATACTCCAGAAGAAGCTATCTGGATAAGCCGATTCAGGCCGCTGCACTGGAGCATCTGATGGCTGCCATTACAAAATATAACGAGATAAGCGGTCTCCACATCCAATTGATCGAGGACGGAAGGGCTTCGTTCAAGGGCCTTCTGAAAAGCTACGGGATGTTCAGCGGAGTGAGGAGCTTCTTCGCTCTGGTCGGGAGAACCGGAGATGTTCATCTGAAGGAGAAAGCAGGTTATTACGGTGAGCTTCTGGTCCTTGAGGCAACGAAGCTCGGTCTGGGCACCTGCTGGGTGGGCGGAACCTACGACAGAAAGCATTGTCCCTGCACGGTTCAGGAGGAGGAATCGTTGGTCTGCGTCATTACAGTCGGCTATTCACAGGAAAAACAGGATTTTCGTGAGAAGCTGATTTATAAAGCTACCCATCGCAAAGCGAAGCCCCTGGAGGAGTTCTATACTTCCGATTCACAGGTTCCGGATTGGTTTCTGTCCGGCATGGAAGCGGTTAAGAACGCACCCTCGGCTGTAAATGCCCATCCGGTACACGGGGAGTACCGTTCCGGTAAGGTAACCCTCTTCATTAAGGATCCGAGGCAATATCGGCTGATCGACCTCGGGATCGCTAAGCTTCATTTCGAGCTAGGAGCCAAAGCCTGCATTACGGACCCTATGACAGGAAGCTTCCCGCCGGGAAATCCCGCGGTGTTTAAGGCAGTATAAACTGTTATGTTGAGGTGAATTAGGATTTCAGGGAAAGTCACGTTTATGCAGACTCGGTGAAGCAAAGGAGATTTAGTTGGTGGCACTGACTCCGGATACATATGTAGAGAAAGGATGGGAGGAGCTATGGAATTAATCAGGGTGGAACATATCAGTAAACATTTCAAGAAGATAAAAGCAGTCGATGGCATCAGCTTCAGTGTGAATAAGGGGGAGATACTGGGACTTCTGGGACCGAACGGTGCCGGAAAATCAACGACTATTTCAATGATTTCCACCCTCCTTAAGCCGGATTCGGGGGACATCTTCTATGCGAATACCAGTATCCTGCAGAAGCCGAAGGTCATTCAGGAGAGCCTCGGCTATGTACCCCAGGAAATCGCCCTGTATCCGATGCTTACCGGTAAGGATAATCTATCCTTCTGGGGGCAGAATTACGGAGTGAAGGGAGAGCGGCTTAAGAAGAAAATAGATGAGATTTCGGAAATCATCGGAATCAAGGACCGCTTGAAGGACAAGGTTAAGACTTACTCAGGCGGCATGAAGCGAAGGCTCAATATCGGAGCTGCCCTTCTCCATAATCCCGAGCTCATCATCATGGATGAGCCCACCGTAGGAATAGACCCCCAATCCAGGAAGCATATCCTGGATACGGTCCTGGCCTTGAATAAACAGGGCATGACCGTAATCTACACCAGCCATTATATGGAGGAGGTGGAATACCTCTGTGACCGGATCTGTATCATGGATCAGGGTAAGATCATTGCGGACGGAACGAAAGCACAGCTGATCGAGCAGTATGACAAGACCCGGGGAATTAAGCTGAAGACAGAATCTAACGGTCCTGAGCTGTTAAGCAGGATGAAAGCAATCCCCCACGTCCTCTCAGTCACTCAGGAAGAGGAATCGAAGGAAATCCTTATCCGGTCGAACGAAGATAAATGGGTATTTAAAAATATCATTGATTTACTGCATGAGGAGAATATCGGTATCCTGTCCATGGAATTCGAACAGCCCAACCTGGAGACGGTGTTCCTTAATCTGACCGGTCGGGTTCTACGGGATTAAGGAGGGATACGATGTTATTAATGATATGGAAAGATGTGAAGAACATCCTAAGCGATAAGAAAATTCTTACCGTCATCCTACTAATGCCCTTCATCCTTATGACTATCCTGGGTTTTTCTCTGAAAAATGCCTTCACCAACACGGACAGCGGTATCACACATATGGATATTGCCGTGGTCAAGGAATATGATCATGATGCCGAGCTTACCATGTATCAGGAGCTGCTGGATCAAATGGAGATCGGTGATATCGGCACCATTCCGGATCCGGAGCAAATCTTCTTTACGGATTTCCTGGGCAATACTCAGATTAAGAGTATGATCTCCTATACAATCGTAACCGGAGAAGAGGCTGAGCTTCTGCTGTCAGAGGATAAGATTTCTGCAGC
>JAEZHX010000110.1 GCA_023436765.1 Bacillota bacterium | reverse complement strand
CCTGAAAGGAGTCCTCCAGCCATAGTCCCCTGGTTAGATATCCGTCAAATATTACCGGAACCTCCTCTGTCATCTCCGGGTTCCCCAATTGATAATAGATTCCCCGGTACTCCAATTTGACTAATTTGGGCGCTCTATAATAGAGATATAACACTCCCAACAGGAGCGGTAATATAATTGTAGCTCTTACTAAATACTTCCTAATCTTAGTCTTCATGCTCCACCTCCATGGTATATTCTATGTCCTATTTTACACTTAGTAGGTTGTCGTACCATTATTATCCAGATGCATTAACTATACCATCCGACAGGAAAGATTTCAAATGAAATCCTGGTACTAACAGAAATATATGATAAAATACACATAGGAAGAAAGACGAACAGGCCTCTGATCCATGTAGATTAAAATCTGTCTATAGCTACGGAGTCACCCATTAGGGCCTGTGATTAAGAAAGGAATTCGCATGAAATTAAATTATGAAGTCTTCTATGGAACATTCCTAAGTAGACCGAACCGTTTTATCGCACACATTGATTTATCCGGTACCGAGGTGGTTTGCCATGTACCAAATACAGGCCGCCTAAAGGAGCTACTTATCCCGGGTGTAGAAGTGATGCTGTCACATCATCCTGTCGAGTCACGGAAAACCTGTTATGAACTAAGAATGGTGAAGAAGGAGGGCCACTGGGTATCAATCGATTCCCAGCTTCCGAATCTGCTGGCCCAGGAGGCTATAGTTAACGCGGTAGTGGAAGAGTTGGCTGGATACTCTGACATTAGAAGAGAAGTGGTTTATCAGAACAGCCGGTTTGATCTCCGGCTGTTGAATCCTGAGAGCCCTGTGGCTTCAGGCTCCGAGTCCTCTGTCTGTTTTGTTGAGGTGAAGGGAGTGACCCTCGAACGGGAGGGTTGGAGTTATTTTCCCGATGCCCCTACAGAGCGGGGAAGAAAGCATATAGATGAGCTGATTCATGCAGTGCAGAACGGTTACCGTGCTGCTCTGCTCTTTGTGGTTCAGACCGAAAGTGTGAAGGGCTTCAGTCCAAATGCGGCTACCGATCCGGCATTTGCCGAGAAGGTTAAGACCGCTTATGAAGCAGGTGTTGAGATATTGGCATATCGCTGCGTGGTATCTCCACAGGAGGTGACCCTGCTCAAGAAGCTCCCCATAATCCTATAATTCTCCGATAGGACCATAATCTCCATCCCTGTGTCACAAACCCCGTCCCTGTGTCACTGTAGGACCAGAATCTCCATCCCTATGTCATGAACCCGTCCCTGTGTCACATCATTCCAGGCACTGAGCTAACCCCTCCTTTTTCAATATCCTGAAGCTGCTGCCATAGAAGTCGATCAAGCCGTCTTCCTTCATCCTTGCCAGCTCCCTGCACATGGAGGTACGGGATACATTCAGATAATCCGCCAGCTCCGTGCGGTTTAGCAGGATCTGGAAGGTATTACTATGCTTCATTCTGGCTTCATTGATCAGGAAGCACGCGATCTTCTCCCTCATACCCTTTAAGGTCAGCAGCTCCAGCTTACGGTTCAGATTCACATTCTTCTCCCCAAGGACCACCATCTTATTCTGGATCAGGCCAATATGGAAGCCACAGCTGTTACCGCAGGATTTGATAATGCGCTCATAAGGGATCATCAGAACGACAGAGGCTTCATTTGCCTGAACTGTAACAGGGGAGATCCGGCTGGCAGTACACACGATTCCCTCTGCAAACAGATCAGCGGGACCGAGAAAAGCAACGATATGCTTATTCCCTGCCAGGCTCTCCTTCATAATTTCTATTACTCCAGAGGCTACGATGCCGACATAATTAATCTCATCTCCTGAGAGGAAGATATATTCCTCCGCCGCAAAACTCTTGACCTGAGCACCCAGACATTTTAATAAAGAAACCAGTTCGCTTTCCTCCATATTACGAAACAGTGCGCATTTCTTGAGCACGGGTATGTACTTCTCCATAGCCCCTCCTATCTGTTGCCTCTCCAAGCTCTGCATTCTATACTCCTTTCTTTCATCCTTCCAAGGCTAAGCATATTGATAAAGCTGAACCCTTACCGAAACTGGCTTCAGAACTTTTTGTGTGTTTTTTATAATTGTAGCCACGGCTACACTTCTATTTCTTTGACCGTATTATACTCTCCTTATTCAGACGAAGTCAATGAAAATAAATTTCATATCAAAAAGGAGATTATAAGAATGGCTATGGAAAAAAGGATGTTTTGTTATCAGTGCCAGGAGACCTCAGGCTGCACCGGCTGTACTCACTTCGGTGTTTGCGGGAAATCACCGGACTTATCCAGAATGCAGGATTTATTGATCTATGTAACAAAGGGCCTCAGTGCAGTTACCACATCCTTAAGAAAGCAGGGCATAGAAATCTCTGCAGTGGTTGACCACTACGTTACCATTAATTTATTCACTACCATCACCAATGCAAACTTTGATGATGAGATTTTCTATAAGAGAGTGTTCGAGACCCTTCATCTTAAGAATGGGCTGTTAAATAAAGTAACTGAACATGCCTCCCTTCCGGAAGCAGCACTCTGGGATGCAGTTACCAGAACCGAGCTGGATCAGAAATCACTGACCGTAGGTATCCTGGAAACCAAGGACGAGGATATCAGAAGCCTTCGAGAGCTGATTACTTACGGCTTAAAGGGCTTAGCAGCTTACATGAAGCATGCGAATGAATTAAATTATGATAACTCCGAAGTCAGTGCATTCATGCAGAAGGCACTGGCAGCTACCCTGGATGATGCCTTAAGCGTGAACGACCTGATTGCTCTTACTCTCGAAACCGGCAAGTTCGGTGTGGACGGAATGGCGTTGCTTGATACCGCTAACACCGGAACCTATGGCAATCCCGAGATCACTAAGGTTAACATTGGTGTAGGAACCAGACCCGGTATCTTAATCTCCGGTCATGATTTACACGATCTGGAACAGCTGCTAGAGCAGACCGAAGGCGCCGGAATTGATGTCTACACCCACTCCGAGATGCTTCCTGCTCACTACTATCCTGCTTTCAAGAAATACAGCCATTTCGTAGGTAACTACGGTAATGCCTGGTGGAAGCAAAAGGAGGAGTTCGAAAGCTTCAATGGACCGATTCTGATGACTACCAACTGCGTGGTTCCTCCCGCTGCCTCTTATAAGAACAGACTCTTTACCACAGGTGCTACCGGTATCAGCGGCTGCGTACACATCGAGAGGGACGCGAACGGACATAAGGACTTCTCCCAACTGATCGCGCTTGCGAAGGCCTGCCCGGCTCCCACAGAGATAGAGAGGGGAGAAATCCTCGGCGGCTTCGCCCACAATCAGGTGCTTGCTCTCGCAGATCAGGTGGTTGGCGCAGTGAAATCCGGTGCCATCCGTAAGTTCTTCGTCATGGCAGGCTGTGATGGACGTCAGAAATCCAGAAACTACTACACCGAATTTGCTCAGGCTCTTCCGAAGGACACGGTTATCCTCACAGCGGGCTGTGCAAAATATAAGTATAACAAGCTGGATCTTGGCGACATCAATGGCATTCCCAGAGTGCTGGATGCCGGACAGTGTAATGACTCCTACTCTCTGGCTCTGATCGCACTGAAGCTGAAAGAGGTATTCGAGCTACAGGATATCAACGAGCTCCCGATTGCCTTTAACATCGCATGGTATGAACAGAAGGCCGTTATCGTGCTTCTTGCATTGCTCTACTTAGGCGTGAAGAATATTCACTTGGGTCCCACACTGCCTGCCTTCCTCTCCCCCAATGTGGCTAAGGTTCTGGTCGAGAGCTTCGGCATCGCAGGAATCGGCACTGTGGAAGACGACATCAAGCTGTTCCTGGAATAAGGG
>JAEZHX010000014.1 GCA_023436765.1 Bacillota bacterium | reverse complement strand
GTCGAGGAGATCATTGGAGGAGCAGTCAGACGAGCTCTCAAGTATTTCCCCGGCAGGAATATAAGGATTAATGTTCCGGAGGAAGTGCTGTTTATTCCTATGGATGGCAAATTGATTGAACAGGTACTGATCAATCTGATCAATAATGCAATAGAACATTCGAATACACAGGATGAGATTCTTGTTCAGGTTTATACCGAAGGGGAACTGATATGGTTTGAAATAGCTGATCGAGGGAGTGGGATCCGAGAAGAAGATATACCGAGAATATTTGATACCTTCTTTATCTCCAATCGAACACGTATGGATGGGATCCGTGGCATGGGCTTGGGATTGGCCATCTGCAAAGAGATCGTGGAATACCATGGGGGTAAGATCTCAGTTATGAATAATGAGGAGGGAGGAGCTACCTTCCGCTTCTATCTTCATAGGAATTATTCGTCAGAAAAACGGTAGCCGATACCAACCTCCGTAATGATATAGCGCGGAGATGCTGGAGTCTTCTCTAGCTTTCTTCGTATATTGGCCATAAACACCCGAAGCGTCTGAGTATCACAATCCAGATAGGAACCCCAGACCTCCTTAAGGATATAATTATGGGTAAGCACCTTTCCGGCATTTTTAACGAGAAGAGTTAATACCTCATACTCCATCGGGGTAAAATGTATTTCCTTCCCCTCTAAAAGGACCTTATGCTTGTCCAGATCTATCTCCAGATCGGCAACCTTATAAAGCACGGACTTTCCATAAGATCTGTTATGCCTTAGAACAACCCGGATTCTCGCCATTAATTCATTCACACTGAAGGGCTTAGTAAGATAATCATCCGCTCCCGCATCCAAAGCTACCACCTTATCGTTATCCTGATCCCTGGCAGATACAATAATGACAGGGGTATTATATTGCAGACGTATCTTCTTTAATAAATCAATTCCATCCATGTCGGGAAGCCCCAGATCTAAAATGACAGCGGAATAATTCCTTCCCTCCAGCTGGTTAAGTGCAGCCTTAGCAGTTGAAACTTCTGTGCACTCATAGTTCTGGGATGTTAGTGAGAAATTGATAAAATTCCTTATCTGAGCATCATCTTCTACAATTAAGAATAATTCCATGTTATCCTCCAGTCAGGCGGCCCCGTAAATATATCGGATGATTGCCGCTTTACTTCCTGATTATAACCCAATCATCATATTTTTTCAAAGTGATCGATCCATATTAACACAATATTTATACTGAAATGAAAAATCTTAATAACATATTAATGATTCCTATGGTAGAATAAACTCTTGTGATGATACTACGTCACTTTGACAAAACATAATGTAGAATTAGAGGATGAGTGTTTATTAATGAACAGATTAAAAAAGATGCGCCCTGGACGGTTTCTGGTACTAGGCTTTGGTTTAGTGATATTCCTTGGCGCTGTACTATTATACCTTCCTATCTCACATAATGATGGGGTGGATGTTCCTTTTATTGATGCTTTATTTACATCCACCAGTGCAGTATGTGTGACAGGTCTGATTACCGTGGATACGGCTGATGCTTATAATGTAATCGGGAGGACTATTGTTGCCATACTGATCCAGATTGGCGGTCTGGGAGTGGCTTCAGTAGGAGTCAGCTTCATACTGCTTGCCAGGAAGAAGGTAACCTTCAAGGATCGAGTGCTTGTGAAGGAAGCCCTGAACCTGGATACCATGAAGGGTATCGTGAAACTGGTCAAGGCAGTGCTGATTACTACGCTTTGTTTTGAGTCGATGGGTGCGGTACTAAGCTTTGCGGTATTCTCCAGACATATGTCGTTCTGGGATGCAGTCGGGACCAGCATATTCCACGCGGTTTCCTCCTTTAATAACGCCGGATTTGACATACTGGGGGGATTCAGAAGTTTAGTCGGGTACGAAGGAGATGTTCTCCTCAATCTTACCACCTGTGGGCTAATTATCTTTGGTGGTCTGGGCTTTGTAGTGATTAAAGAAATTATCAGTAAACATCACTTCAGGAAATTCAGCCTTCATACAAAAATAGTTATCACGATGACTGCTTTCCTGCTGATTTCCGGTACCCTTTTGATTAAGCTAACGGAAAAGGTTACCTGGCTTGGAGCGTTTTTCTTCAGTACCTCTGCGAGAACAGCCGGCTTTGCTACCTATAATGTTGGATTCTTTACGGATGCAGGGCTATTCATTCTGGTTATTCTGATGTTTATCGGTGCATCTCCGGGATCGACCGGGGGTGGTATTAAGACCACTACTGCTTTTACGATGCTGAAGAGTGCTTATAGTGTTTCCACTAACCAGCACTGCAGCTGCTTTAAGAGAAAAATTCCAACGGATATTATACATAGGGCCTTTATCATCACCTTGTTGGCTGCTTCGGTAGTATTTGTGAATACCTTTATCATATCCATTCTGGAACCGAACGCTACCTTTATCCAGGTATTATTCGAAGTGGTATCCGGTTTCGGAACAGTTGGTTTATCAACAGGGATTACACCCGATCTGCACCTTGCAAGTAAGGTAATCTTAATTCTGACAATGTTTATCGGACGGTTAGGTCCGCTGACCATTGCTACACTTTGGTATTTTAGATCTATGCCAAATATCTGTTATTCGGAAGAAACCATTACGATTGGATAAATCATAGTAGCTTTGGACATATCATATTAGTACCCTAAAAGCGCAATGCTCTATAAATGCAATGCCCTTAAGGGCATGGGAGGAAGAAATGTTAAATCATAAATCTATCATAGAATTTGGAATCATCGGCCTGGGCCGTTTTGGAACAGCCTTAACGAAGACCCTGGCAGCAGCCGGTAAGGAACTGATTGCCTTAGATACGGTAGAAAGCCGTATCAAACAAATCAGGCATCTGACCGATAATGCTTTTGTTGTAAGTTCCTTTGAAAAAGAGACCTTGATGGATTCCGGAATTCAGAACTGTGCAACCGTAGTAATCTGTATCGGAGACAGTATCGATATAGGAATTCTTACGACGTTAAATGTAATCAGCATGGGAGTACCCAGGGTAATAGCCAGGGCAGCCAGCCATGAGCAGGGCTTGATCCTGGAGAAGATCGGCGCAGAAGTAATCTATCCGGAGAACGATATGGCGGTACGCCTGGCTAACAGATTGATTAATACAAATATCATGGAAACGATAGAGCTGAGAGGCGGGATAGCGATTACGGAACTCAGGCTGACTTCCAGGATATCGGGTAAGAGTGTTCTGCAATCTAATATCAGACAAAAATTCAGCCTTAATATCATTGCCTTAGAGCATAACGGAGAAACCAGTACTGAGATTACACCGGATGTAATCCTGAACGAACATGATTATATCGTTGTTGTCGGAACAAGAGATAACATTAAGAAGCTGGAAGCATTTTTATCGAATTAATCAAAAAGTAATCATAAGCTACAAAGGGCTGTTTCACAATAAGTTTAAAGAATACAAGAGGCCCTTTATGTTCCCCATAATGCACTGTTTGCTGAACAGATTGAGGATTATGTAATGACAGATGCGGACATTTATGTCCGAAGATTGGCATACATAATCAAAATCTGTCCAGGAACCAGTGTGTGAGGGGAACATATAAGGGCCTCTTGTATCTCTAAGCCATTAAGAAACAGCCCCTTTTATCGCAAGTGAGATGAGCGGTTTTTCAATCCTTTATCTCAATAAATAATTCATAGGCTTTTCGCTGTGCCTCCTCCAGAATTGCGAGTCCCAATTCTGTAATTCTGTAGTACTTTCTGATTTTTCCTTCGATTAGTTTCTCCTCTTTTTCTAATAAGCCATTTGACTCCATGTTGTGAAGCAGAGGATATAAGGTTCCAGGACTCATATCATAGCCATGCTCTCTGAGCTCTTCTATCATCCAGGCCCCATAGAAGGGCTCTTTTCTTGCCTGGTACAGTACATGAATCTGTACAAATCCCAGAAAAAATTTTCTCATTGTTTTATCTTGCATTTCCTACCGCTCCTATAGTATACTTTAATATATCGGAAACCGATATCGGCATTTGATAAGATTATAGCACTACGTACTTCAGATAACAAGTACACTGTATTATTCATTTGAATGGAAGTATGATATAAAAATAAAATAATGTCAATATCTAAAATTGAGGATAAATCTTTTAAATTAACACGAACTGTAGACAGGGAGGACTGCTATGAATGTGATATACTCAAAACTAAAAGATGTGCTTTTTTCGGTTCTTCCTATTACGATATTAGTATTAATCCTTCATTTTACAATAACACCGATTGATACAACCCTGATCATTCGATTTCTGATTGGTTCCATACTCATTGTATTAGGCTTAACTATATTTTTAATGGGTGTTGATCTCGGTATTACACCTCTTGGAAGCTTAACCGGATCCTCTGTCGCAAAAACAAATAAATTATGGATCGTGCTGATTGCCGGAGTTATCCTGGGATTCTTTATCTCTATTGCCGAACCGGGTCTTATGGTACTGGCCAATCAAGTGGATGTGGTAACTTCAGGGCAAATATCCGGAATCAGCATCCTGGTGGTTGTATCGTTAGGATTAGCGATCATGCTTTCCCTTGGGTTCTTAAGAATTTTCTATAATGTTCCGCTTTGGAAGCTTCTGCTGATTTTGTATTTCATCATCTTTGGACTGGCGATTTTTGTATCCCGAGAATTCCTGGCGATCGCTTTTGATGCATCGGGTGCCACAACAGGAATTATGGCAGTACCGTTTATTCTATCCCTGTCTTTGGGAATATCGAAGCTGAAGAAAGACAGTAAGGCTTCAGAAAAAGACAGCTTTGGGTTGGTGGCCATTGCATCAACCGGGGCTATATTATCCGTTATGATTTTAAATTTAGTCGCTGGAACTGATGGGTTTTCTGCCGGTCTTGATGTGGGAATCTCTGATACAGATTCGATCCTCAGACCATTTCTTAACCTTCTCCCCGGCCTGCTGAAAGATAGCATTATGGCTATCTCACCGTTATTATTGATCCTGATAGTGCTGCAGAGAATCGCCTTCCGGTTAAGAAGAAGGGAATTGAGAAAGCTGCTGACAGGCTTCCTGTTTGCTTTCATCGGCTTATTGATTTTCTTAGTCGGAGTAAATGCCGGATTCATGGATGTTGGAATCAGCATCGGTCAACAGCTGGCTTTATTGGAGCAAAAAGCTTATATCGTTATCATCGGCTTCGTGTTGGGAGTAGTAACGATTTTAGCTGAACCTGCTGTATATGTATTGACCCATCAGATAGAAGAGGTTACAAGCGGTTATGTGAAAAGAAAGGCCGTGCTGATACCCTTAGCTGTCGGAGTCGGAATAGCGGTCGCATTATCGGTGCTGCGAATTCTGGTATTCGAGATTCAATTATGGCATTATCTGCTTCCGGGATATATTATTTGTACGATACTCATGTTTTTCGCTCCTAAGCTGTTCGTAGGTATCGCCTTTGATGCGGGTGGAGTAGCAACAGGACCGATTACCGCAACCTTTATTCTGGCATTTATTCAGGGAGCTGCCCATGCATACGAAGAAGCTGATTTGATGGTCGAGGGTTTCGGTATGATTGCAATGGTAGCTATGATACCGATTATTACCTTAGAAGTGTTAGGTGTGATATTTAAGATAAAGTCAAGAAAAAAGGAGTTGAACAAGGATGAGTAATCTGGAGCATATTATAAACTTCGAATTGATCTATGTGATAATAAATTACGGAATGGGAAGCAAGGTTCTGCATAAGGCGAAGGAGTATGGAATCCGCGGAGGGACCATCTTACTTGGCAAAGGGACGGTCAGAAATGCTTTTTTAAATTTCTTTTCCCTATATGACGAGCGAAAGGAAATCGTATTATTGGGTACCGATTGCATAACTGCTGAGCATGCCTTACCGGGGCTAAATAAAGAGTTCAAATTTGAGAAACCAAATCACGGAATTATGTTTACAACGGGTACCTGTAAAATTGTTGGCTCTAAGAGGTATCAGAATGAAATACCTGAGGAAGAAAGTGAGGTCGGAGAAAACTCTATGTATCAGCTTATTATAACAATCGTAAACAGAGGAAATGCCGAAGATGTCATCAGTGCAGCGAATGAGGCCGGATCTAAGGGAGGCACGATATTAAACGCAAGAGGCTCCGGAATACATGAAACGACCAAATTATTTAATATGGAGATTGAGCCGGAAAAGGAAATGGTTATGATTCTTTCAAAGGAAGAAGTGACAGAAGCAATCGTTAACTCCATACGTAATAAGCTTGAGTTGGAGAAGTCGGGCAATGGGATAGTATTTGTTCAGGATGTGAAGCAAACTTATGGGATTTTTGAGTAGACTGGGTAATCGGCAGTGTTCATATCAACGACATAAAGTGGGCGATTAATTAAAAAAAAGGCTTCTTTTCAATGTAAATTACATTGAAAAGAAGCCTTTTACCATATTTTACCGGATTGTTAAAAGTCTGATTATGTCGAAATAAATAATGCTAAAAATTATATATTTTTTGATAAAATGATGAAAATACAGAAAACGGATTGATTTAGTTCGTAAATATGGTAGAATTATAATAGAACAAATAGATTCGAGGGGAAAATCTATGAGGGGGAGTAATCACATGGCGTTATCTAAAAAACCAATTCATTTTATTAGGAAAGGGCTAAGTAAATTTCGGCAACAATACAGTAATACTATACAACAAAGATCTCTGAACGGTAATGGGGATACCGGACATAAGAGGGGGACTTCATGGATTTGGAATAAGCTACATAGTATCAGACTCAGACTTTCTATCGGACTTCTCGTTCCGATCATTCTTCTTTCTGTTTATGGACTTGTTTCCTACAATATTTCACAAAAGGCCATCATACATAAATATGAGAAGAGTGCCTCGGATACCATTGATGCCATCAGTAAATATATGAATTTGGGACTGAGCATGGTTGAGAAATCCTCCATGGAGATCATTCTGGATATTAATTTCAAAAAGTT
>JAEZHX010000266.1 GCA_023436765.1 Bacillota bacterium | reverse complement strand
ATCGTCAGGTATGAATGGAGAGCATTATTTTGGACTGGTTGTAAGAAAAGGGAATGTTATATTATGGATGATATATAACGGGCAGAAAACTCGAACAGAGGTTGTCGAAGCTTCTCAAGAATTATTTAAATAGTTCATTGTGCTTGATGCAATGCAGATAAATGCAGGGAAAGTTGATTTGACACTAGGTTGACAATATTTTCATCGTATTCTACAATAAATTATAGATCACCCGTGATATAATCGATAAATGAAGACGATATACATAATGCTACTGTTTGTTGCCAGCTGCTCAGGAGGGAATGTCGAAATGAAAATAAAAAGTATAAATAAAATGAAGAGAATAGGATTCCTGTTAACTCTTGTAATTTTAGTATCTTACTTACGGGATCAGGATAGAGCAATTGCAGCAACAAAGACTCCTGTGCTGAGTGATGAAGAAATTGAACTGGAAGGAGCCGGTGATGATTATCAGCTTGAAGTGTTGAATAAGAAAGCAAAAAGTACTTATCAATGGTCATCTTCCAATAAATCGGTTGCGACAGTTACAAAAAAAGGGTTGGTTACTGCGGTTAATAAAGGTACAGCCAGGATAAAATGCAGTATAAAATATTCCTCCGGAACAATTAAGAACTTATATTGTTACGTGACGGTTACCATCCCTGCAGAGAAAATTGAGATTAATAATGCCAATGATTCCAAAGGCACGCATGTTATGAGAGTTGGTGAGACTTATAACTTTAATCGCACACTGACTCCTTCTAAATCTTCCGATAAGACGTATTGGTCCCTCGATGCATCGGATGAAGAGTCTAATCCAAACGCAGTACAAATTGTTAACAGTTCGAACGGAACGGTGAAAGCTTTAAGAGGAGGGAAGATTGTCCTTGTGGCAACCGCTGCTAAGGAATCTACAGCTAAGGCAGCAAAAAAAAGTATTGTTAAGGATGCTATTATTATTGAAGTCGTTGGCCCGTCAGCGGAAGTAGTATCTGCGAATATTATAAATGCAAAGACAATTAAGGTGTTATTTGGTACGGCTATAAGACCATCCACTGTTATAAATACGAACGGAACACTGACAAATAATATCTCGGTAACACCAATGCTTAGTTCCTCCGGTGAAGCAGCGAAGGATCCGGGCATTCTGACCGGCAGTTTATCCGGCGATATGAAGACTTTGACAATTACGGTAAGTAATTATTTGTACGGGGAATACGGTATTTCGTTTACCGATGGTATTCTGACTTCGGATGGAACCCGGATATATAAGGACTATCTGAATTTAAAGTATTCGGTAGAAACCCCGAATGTAGGTACCGGTAATAACGATTCGAATACAGGGGATGATTCTGATACGAGTGATCCTATTATAGATACGGAGGCACCGAAGACAGCCTCCATAGTATTGGATGATGACGGAATGACGAATATCATAACCTTTACCGAGAAAATGGATTTTACCGGATTTCAGGTGAATAATGCCGCCATCGTCGGCTCCTCAGGTGTGAAATCTAGTACCATCAGCTACTTAAATACAGAATCAAATTATATATTCAGTTCCGATGGAAAATCGATTTTAATAAATATGTCGGACATTAACCCGGAAGACTATAACAAAGCATTTAATGTTACCATATCAGGTATCACGGATACTTCCGGAAACAGACTTGCGAACGGCAGTATTACAGTTGGACTAAAAACGAATACGTCCCCGAGAGAGCAGGCCAGACCGATTTCTGTAGTCCGTTCCTCCTATGATACGATTACAGCAACGTTCAGCCGATCCATTAAGACACCCGGATATGCATATATTAATCATTACGGATATTATAATGGTGAAGTAAATCCGGATAATGATAGACAGGTAAATTATAGAATAACCTCCTATGATGCAACCTTAACCGGTACGCAGACAGTGTCAATTGGATTCTGGAACAGCTATAATGTATTACCGGGTGACACCTATGCGAATAAAATGTATGATTTCAATGTGTATTTTACGACAGAGCAAGTAAGGCCGATCCTAACCACCTATAGCTATAATCCGAGTCTAAAAATACTCACATTAACCTTCAATGAGGAGGTGCATCTTAATTCGGATATGGGTTACTTGTCCTATACAATGGATTCCTCTCAATATGGTAATTCGGGAATGCTGTATTACTCTTTAGCAAGTAAAGTGAACAATGTGATTGAGCTTATGTTATATGACATGACTCTATTTGGAAATTATACGTTTACCTTACCGGAAGGCTTTGCTCTCGATAATTATCGTAACCAAAGCTATAGCAGAACATTAACGATCAATAACGGAACAGGCTCTGGCAGTACAAAAGTACTGGCAGAACCCTATTCCATTCAACAATCCACTGTCAATCATTCCTTTATTTATATTTATTTTGCGGATAAACTGGATACGGCAACAGCTTTGGATGCAGATAATTATTATATAGCAGGTACAGCTATTGACGAGGTTAAACTGATTAGTAATACAACGGACGGTGCCCAGGTCCGGCTTACATTAGAAAAGGGAACCCTTACAGCAAACGGGAAACGTAAAATTACAATTACGGGTTTAAAAGGCTTCAACGGAAGTGCGGCGGTTATGGCTGATTACTCGACTGAACTTGAACTTAAAGAGAACAAGGATCCGGAACTAGTCAGCATCAAATATAATGCCGAGACGCGGAATACGATCAACTTGACCTTTAGTGAAGAAGTAAAAGGAAATATGACCGTAACGATTCGGGAAAGGGCTACCGGAGCTATTGTCGGTAATTCGGTAACCATTGCAGGTAAAATTGTTACGATTACTCTTGACCGTATACCGAATGACGGCACTTATTTGAACCTTTATGTACAGAATAACAGTATCACTGACTTGAATGATAACGAATCAACAATTGACCCGATTCTATATGCCTTTGTAAATTATTAAGAATTAACCCAGGCACAAGGGATAGAATTAGGATTAGCATTCCAACCACATACAACCGGCGTATAAAAAGCAAACAGCCCGCCACGTCATTGTGTGTGAGCAAAGAGCCTGTCACATTTGTGACAGGCTCTTCACTAAAAAAGGGAGGATAAGTATTTAACTTCTCATTTGTGATCATAATTGGAGGGGGAGTCCAATTATGAAAGAGCATACGCATTTACATCCCTAAACGTAACTTCTTTGTTGCGTATCAGGATATTACTATTATGATACAGTATTGCACATATTATACATTAACCTAATGGTTTGGAAAAAATATTTTTTAGTTGGAAAAATATAAAGAATAAGGTATACTATTCACGATGGGCGAAAGCCTGAAGCGCGGGAGGTTACATCATATGTAGGTCCCGCATTTATGACAGCACATGAATAATGCATGCTGTGAAGGAAGCAGAGATATTGTACGAGGAAGGATGAATCAGATGAGTCTTTTAAAAGATTGGAGAGATTATGCATACGGGCAGGATATGAACAATCGTGCCGGCCAGATGTTCTGGGCTAATTATTTTAATATTGAGAAGGAGATCTATATTAAGCTCCTTTCTGATCCGGATAAGGTTTGGGAAGGTACCGTAGCGGAGCTGGCGAAGGAATTTGATACGGAGCTTAGTCCCTTTGTCGGTTTCCTGGATGGAATTAATGATAGCCTGGTAACACCGAATCCGATTGAGGAGATGGATGAGAATACGAAGGTAAGTCTTCAGTACGATAAAGAAAAACTTTACTATAACATGGTAGCTGCTAAGGCGGATTGGCTCTATGAGCTGGAGCAGTGGGATACCCTGCTAAGTCCCGAACGCAGGAAGGAGTTATTTAAGGAACAGAAAAACTCCGGTACTGTTGTTAAGGGTAAGAAGGTCGGAAGAAACGATCCCTGTCCCTGCGGAAGTGGTAAGAAATATAAGAAATGCTGCGGTATGAACGAATAATATGATAAGAAAAGGCCATCGTACTATCTGCGGTTGAAGCATCGCTGGTACATGGCCTTTTTGTTGGATTTAACCTACTCTGATTGGCATGTTTCTTTCGATTAAAGAAAGTAAAGACTGATGAATGATTGCCTGCCGGGAGCACATCATTAATTAAAGATTTTTCTGCTTGTACAAAAGATATTTGATATAGTTCGTGATCTCAGCGGTGCCTTCCGGAGTCAGCTGCTGATACAGATCGAAGAAATCAACAATATCCTTGTCTAATACCTCACCACCTACTGGAAGATAAGCATCGGTGACTCCAAGCAGATAGTCACAGGAGACATCAAAGTATTTGGAGAGAGCAATCAGTTTATCAAAGGATGGTTCATTTCTCTGAGATTCATAATTAGAAATGGCAGTCGGTTTCAGGCCTAAGATATCTGCTAATTCACCTTGCGTCAACTTATTCTTTTGCCTGAGCTGTTTTAGACGAACGTTAAAATTCATAGGACCTCCTGGTTTACGATTCGTGAATATTGTGTTTTTTACCATTATATTTGAAGAAAAAACCATTGTCAACACAGAACAGCATATAGCTGCCAAATCAGTAAAAATTTATTTGGTTTAGTGAAATCTATTGACATTTGCTAAGTTGATCAATAAGATAAATATGTAAAGAAAATTATGGAAATGCATAGGATAGGGGAAATTATGATGCGGCATGATATGAAGCTTTATCAATATAAATGTCAGCTGATTAAGGAGAACAGCCAGGAGCTGATGATTTTCTTCGATGAATCAGGAATGATTACAGACAGCAATCGGTCTGCATCTGAAGCCTTGGGCTATGAAAAGGATCTCACCGGAATCTCTATATGCGATATTTTTAAAAAATCCTTCAGGAACGAAGAAGGTAAACTCATCATTCAGCCTAAGTTTATGGGAAGCTTTGCTGAGACCTTTGCTTACCGCCAGAATCAGACCTGCTTTGATGTACAGCTTAAGGTCATGACGATATCCTACGGCAAGACCTTTGTGGGGTTGTGCCTGGCATCGGATATTTCTGAGAAGAAGAGAATTCTCCATGATTTCCGTCACTTGAAGCATGAATTAAAGTCAGCGAAGGAATATAAAAATGAATTTGTGGCCAACATTACACATGAACTGAAAACACCGGTGAACGGGATTAAAGGGCTGACAGAAAATCTTCTGGAGACAGAGCTGACACCCAAGCAGCTGGAAAACCTAAATATTATTCATCGTAGCTGCGACAATATGTATTCACTCATCAATAATCTTCTGGATTTTACGAAAATCGGCAGCAAGAAGCTTATCTTAGAAAAACGGGAATTTCATTTCCGAAAATTTATTAACGACATTATCAACTTTAATATATTACGTATCAACGAAAAGGGACTGAAGCTGATTGTTAATATCTCGGATGATGTTCCGGAGAGTGTGATTGGGGATGAGTGCCGGCTGGCCCAGGTGCTGAATAATCTCATTTCAAATGCGATCAAATTCACGGCAGTAGGACAGATTGCTCTGGAGGTGGTGAAAACCTCACAGACAGAAGACGAGGTAGAGCTGTTCTTTATGGTCATCGATACCGGTATCGGGATCAGCTTGGAGGAGAGGGACAAGCTATTTCAGAGCTTCTCACAGGTCGACAGCTCCATTACCAGAAGATTCGGAGGCACCGGGCTGGGTCTTTCCATCTGCAGCATGCTTGTTAAGGCGATGCATGGCAATATTACGGTCGACAGCGAGAAAGATAAAGGGAGTACGTTCTCTTTTTCGGTAAGGCTCGGCATGGCTGAGAAAAATCACCTTTACCCGGCACAGGAATCTGGTAATTGGAATCTAGACCGGTTTGAAACCTCTGAAGACAGGAAACTGTCCTGGGAATCAAAGCAGGATTTTCTGAGCCATATATTAGAAGAGGCAAATATATCAATGACTCATAATGCTACAATGGAACAGACAGCCGGGTCAGGAGAGAATAGCCCAATTAGCAGAAGAGAACAGGATATCCGGTTATCTGTTGAGAAACTGTTGCTATGCTTTGATATGGGGAATTGGTCAAAGGCAGAAGAAATTGCGTATACCTTGAAGAAGCTGATTCCTGAGGAATACACTGATTTAAAGAACAAGGCTCTTCAATTATTACTATCAATCCGCAAGGAGGAGCAGGAACGTTCTGCTCAGGAGCTGAATGAACTGGTCAGTATGCTAAAGGAGGTGACGGCGTGGATAATTTAACCTATGCTGTACCCAATATCCTTATCGTGGATGATATTAACGCGAACCTGGTGGTGCTTACGGAAATGATCCGGAATGCCGGCTATATCGCCCGTCCGGTAACCAGCGCAAAACAGGCCATGAATGCGATTGAGATGCTGTCACCACATTTAATACTGTTGGACGTCTCCATGCCGGAAATAGACGGGTTTGAATTCTGTGCTATGTTAAAAAAGCATGTGAATACCCGTGATATACCGATTATTTTCATCACTGCTTTAAGTTCGTCGGAGGATAAGATCAAGGGCTTTAAGCTCGGAGCTGTAGATTTCATTGCAAAGCCTTTCGAGGTGGAAGAAGTCACCTTAAGGATTAATACCCATTTGAAGATTTACAAAATGCAGCAGGAGCTGGAGCT
>JAEZHX010000263.1 GCA_023436765.1 Bacillota bacterium | reverse complement strand
TATTGCGGTTGTATGAAACGCTCATCCAATAACAGAATGGCTCCCCGGTCCTCTTTCGTCCTGATCACTCTTCCGGCCGATTGCAGGACCTTATTCATACCCTGATACAGATAGGCATAGTCAAAGCCCTTTCCATTCCTCTGGTCGAAGTATCCTCTAAATAGCTCTCTCTCATTACAGACCATCGGAAGTCCGGTACCGACGATGACTGCACCGATCAGTCTGTTGTTCTTCAGGTCGATTCCCTCACTGAAGATTCCTCCCATGACACAAAAACCGACTCGGCTTGTTTCCGGGTTGTCCACAAATTCATTCAGAAATGCTTCCTTCTCTGCTTCGCTCATCTGATTGGTCTGGACAACAAGCCCTTCTATCTCGTCCCCTGCCAGCTCCGCAATTGCCTGAAGCATCTGATAGGAGGGAAAGAACACCATGTAGTTCCCTGTCCTTGCTTCAGTAAAGCCCTTAATGTAATCCAGAATCTTGTTGTATTCCTTCTCATTCCTGCGGGTGTATCTGGTGCTGACATCCGAACCTATCATAATCAGCCGGTTCTCTGTAAGGAAGGAGGATGGGGCATAGACCGCATAATCGTCCTGTCTTCCACCCAGCTGTTCCATATAATATTTGATCGGTAAAAGCGTGGCAGAGAATAGTACCGCACATCTGCCCCTATCCATGCATGCAGACAGATTCTTCGAGGGATCCATGCACTGGAGCTTGATCCGGAAGCTGTCCCCTTCCTCATAATCCGTGTAGATTGTATAATTGTCATCATGTATTTCGTACATATTCAGAAAATGCCTGATATCCATATATAACCGCACCACCTCATCCCTTCCCTCGGGAATAAAATCTTCCTTCAGAAAGAGCTCCAACTCTGCCATGAGGCCCATCAGATGCATGCAGAAGGGATCTATATTATCAATAATTTCAAATTCATCGCATTCCCTCCGAAGCTTCAGCAGATCACTGTTGCAATTGTCGAGCTGCTTCGCCAGCTTCGTACTCTTCTCCTTCACGATCCTCTTCACTTCTAGAAAACTATCCTTATACAACACAGCACTGTACATCTCCCTCGCTCGTTCCACGAGATTATGGGCCTCATCAATCAGAAACACATAATCATTCGGTCGGTTATCGGAGAAGAACCGTCTGAGATAGACATTCGGATCGAATACATAATTATAATCGCAAATCACCACATCAGACCAGAGCGTTACATCCAGTCCCATTTCAAAGGGACATACCCTATGCTTTTCGGCATACGCTATGATCAGATCCCTGCTGATCTCATGCTCGTTGGTTAGAAGGTCGTATACCGCATCATTGACCCGGTCATAAAACCCTTTTGCCCGTTCACAGGAACCGGGATTACAATCCGGTTTATCCAGGATGCAGATCTTTTCCTTCGCTGTAATTGTGACCACCTTCAGAGGTAGGCCATGATCCTTTAATATCCGGAAGGTATCCTCTGCCACGGTACGGGTAATGGTCTTCGCTGTAAGATAGAATATCTTCTCACTGATTCCCTCACCCATCGCCTTTACTGAAGGAAATACGGTAGAGATCGTCTTACCGACACCGGTCGGCGCCTCAATAAATAGCTTCTTCTTCCTGAGGATGGTCTTATAGACTCCGGTCACCAGATCCTTCTGGCCTTCCCGGTACAGAAAGGGAAAATCCATTCCTTTAATAGCAGTGGTTCGTTGCTCCGTCCATTTGATCTGCCAGACAGCCCATTTCGCATATTCGTTGGTCAAATGTCCGAACCACTCCGTAAGGGCATCCAAGGTCAAGGTCTCGTCGAAGTACTTCATGCTTTCGGTCTCCAGATTACAATAAGTCAGTCTGATACCCATCCTCGAATGGCCGTATTTCACGGCATAAATGTAAGCATAGCACATGGCCTGGGCTCGGTGGACCCCCACCGGTTCTGTCAGATGGGACAACTCCAGGTATACGCCTTTTATCTCGTCTATTGTTACCTCGGGAGGATTCATTTCTTCCTCATCAAAAATCAATACAGAGAAATCCTCTCTTATGGTGCTATTCACGATTACACCGTCAGCACGGCCTTCAATGGTCAGATCAAAGGAAATCCCCTCCCTGGTCACCGGAACCGTTATACTTAAAGGTACCTCAGCCGTGTAGTCAGCTCCCATTTGCTTCTGAAGCTTCCGGTGGAGCCTGCTGCCTGCCTGCATGGCATCCATCTCTCCCCTGGCCCTGGTATTATCCAGGTCTCCGGAGCGCATGATGAATTCCACCAGATTTCTTACCGATATTTTTATGTTGGGGTAATTCTCAGCCATGGTCGTCCTCCGCTGTTCTGTAATTGAGTTGATCCTATTCCTGATCTCCAATAGCCAAAACCTCTATCGGATCAAAAAGCACCAATATGATTATATCATAAAGCTGCTTATCTATCCTACTGTTTTATTCGTATTGGCTATCCGAAAGGGAGTCTTTCAAAAGGTTCCCTCTCTCCTGATCAATATACTGTTTATCAAGGTTTCTGCGAATTAATTTTATGTCAATTACGTATAATGACAATATACTTAACAATATTTACATTTCAGTTATTTTGCTTGCATTTCTTTCCTCAATCTGATACATTCTAGTTATATTCCTCTAGTAATTTTTAGAGGATAACAAGTGAAAGTGATATAAGGCACTTGTCATTAATTATTAAAAAGCGAGGTAGTATTATGAGCGAACACAATCACAGCGGAAACTGCGGCTGCGGACATGATCATGAATTTGAGCATGACTCCATCACATTATCTTTAGATGACGGCACAGAATTAAATTGCCTGGTATTGGATATCTTTACTGTAGATGGTAAGGAATATATCGCTCTTCAGCCTGAAGAGGGTGAGGAAGAGGATGATAATGTCTTCCTGTACCGCTATATCCAGGAGGGAGAGGATGATCCCCAGCTGTTAAACATTGAGGATGATGACGAATTTGAAGCAGTTGCCGATGCATTTGAAGAATTACTGGATTCACAGGAATATGATGAAATGTTCGACGATGATTACGAGGTTGACGACGAGGACGAAGAGGAATAAGCTTTGTAATACTTAAACTCCCTCATGAAGAGACAAACATTTCGTAAAACCCTAGGATGTTGCATAATGATTTCGTTCTGTTACTAAGGTTTGAATCTGTAGTGATTCACCAACAGAAGAACATTTCACTATTGCAATGTCCTTTTTTATGCGAAAGCGAAGCTAGATTCCTTATCTGTCTACGGTTTGATCAATGGACAGTAGTTCGCCGATAAAACGCGACCTTAGCATCACCTTATTATACCGCTCCTTCGCACTGTAAATGTAGAGATAATCTCTGGCACGCGTCATAGCAACATAGAAAAGACGCCGTTCTTCTTCGATATCCGAGGGAAGGGCGGCTTTCTTATGTGGTATGATCCCCTCGTTGGCATCCAGGATAAATACAGCCCTGTATTCAAGGCCTTTAGAGCTATGCATTGTCGCTACCGTCAGACTATCCTTCTGAAGCAGCTGCCCTTCCGCCGCCTGCCTTTTCAACTCCTCCCTGTATTCCTCAATATGTCTGAACCATTCCCGGTAGGTTTTGAATTCCTTCGCGTTCTCCTGCAGTTCATCCAGAATATCTTGAAGCTCTTCCACCTTCATTTTCCTTTGATCCGCATACTCCTTCAGATAATCCTCATATCCAATTCCCTTTCGGATATAATTAACGGCAGCATAGGGTCCCATCCCGGACAGAAGAGCAAGATCATATTCCAGCTGATCGATCCTTTCCAGCATCCAGTTCTTATCCTCATAATAAGCTTTGATATCCTCCAGATCTACCTCCTGAGTATCCAGGCACTCCCGGCTAAGATACCGCTTTGGCCGGTTCATAATCTGCAGAAACAGTCCTCTCTCCCTGTTTCCCAGGGCAATTCTGATATAGGTCAGGATATCCTGAACGATCCAGTGGTCATACAGATTGGGCAGGCTATCCTTAAGTCGGAATGGAATATTGTATTCCATCAGCTTTCTAAGGAGCGGGCCGGAGGTCAGATTCGTCCTTACCAGGACCGCCATCTCGGATAGCCTAACTCCTTCCCCGTTCAGCTTAAGGATCTCATTCGCCAGTACCTGATTTTGCTCACTCATGGTACTAAACTCTGTAATAGTAACCACTCCCCCTTCCTTCCTTGCGGCTTCTGACTCCTTCCTGTATCGGTTTTGATTATAACCGATCAGCCGGCTTGAGGTCCGTACGATATCAATTGCAGAGCGGTAATTCACCGGGAGGACCAGCTGGGTGCAGCCGGGATAGTCGTCTGGAAAATGAAGCATAATCTCAGGCTTCGCACCACGAAACCGATAAATGGATTGATCATCATCACCGACTGCAAACAGATTGCTCTCCGGTGCTCCGAGCATCTTTATGATATCATACTGAACCTGATTGATGTCCTGGAACTCATCAATCAGAATATATCGGAACCTGTTCTGCCAATTGTTAAGAATGTCTTTTCGCTCAGTCAGAAGCTCATAGCATAGAAGCAGCATATCGTCAAAATCAATCTTGTTTGCTCTTCTGAGTACAGAATGATATTCCCGGTATAGGGAACGGAATATCTCATCCGCACAGTTGATGGAATAGTAATTCATAATATCCATCCGGTTTCCCTTAACCAGGCTGATCTCTGAAAGAAGCTCTGTGATAAATTCCTTCTCGTCCTCATACTCCAGCTTGAACCGGTGGAGAAGCTCCTTCATACAGTGGAATCTTTCCTCGTCTCGAATTATATTTTCAGCCCCCAGATGATAAGCATGCCTTAGGATACTATAGAAGACCGCATGAAAAGTGCCGAAGTTTATTTTACTCCGGTTGGCGCCTATTCCCTTTAGAAAACGCTCCTTCATTTCCGTGGCCGCAGCCTTAGAGAAGGTAATGACAAGAATGTTTTCTTCAGGGATGTGAAATTCCTTAATCAACACCTTGGTCCGTTCGGTAATTACGAGAGTTTTCCCGGATCCCGGGCCTGCAAGAACCAGCATCGGACCGTCCTTATGATGGACTGCCTGCTGCTGGGCATGATTCATCTGCATATTCAGTTGCTCCTGTTCCTGGATTGAGTTTGTTTCCACGGGCTTCTTCCCGCAGCATAGATTTGTGATATCAATGATTCTAAGATGGACAGATTTTAGAATGAATGGTAAGACCGATTTCCCAAGGCACTAGTCCGGCTTCCTACAGACATCAAGTCCGCAGGAAGCCGGTTGACCTCTAGTTCCTTCTGATCATAACCCGGTCACTCCGGATGTAATAGAGTTACTTTAACAATTTCTCGATTGCGGTACGAATTCTTCTCAAGCTCTCTTCTTTACCGAGGATATTCATGATTTCATAAGCTCCGCCGGGGGTTGACTGCTTCCCGGATACTGCAGTTCTTACAGGCCATAAGCCCTGTCCGTTCTTAATCCCCTTCTCACCGATATAGGACATAATAAGACTCTCAATGGCTGCTTCAGAGTAATCCGTCAGCTCCTCAAAACGGGGCAGAAGTTCCTGTAACACAGTTAAGGAGCTCTCCGCATCCGTCTTCATCTTCTTATGGGTATACATCTCGATATCATAATCAGGAAGCTCCTCAAAGAAGTCGATGATCCCCTTGATATCCACCAGAGTCTCTATCCTGGACTTAACCAGGGCTGCGATCTTCTTATAGTCAAGTTCTTTATGAATTACCTCTTTGATATAGGGAAGTGCCAGATTATAAAACTTCTCATCCTCCATAGCCTTCAAATACTCCCCGTTCATCCAGCGAAGCTTCACCATATCAAATACTGCCGGTGCCTTGTTGATATGATGGTAATCGAATTCCCTGATCAGATCATCGAGAGACATAATCTCTGTATTGTTTGGTGAGCTCCAGCCAAGCAAAGCAACAAAATTCACAATTGCCTCTGTAACAAAACCCTGATCCAATAAATCCTCAAAGGAAGAATGTCCGCTTCTCTTGCTGAGCTTTTTATGCTCCTCGTTCGTAATCAGCGGAAGATGCACATAGGCCGGCTCCTCCCAGCCGAAATCCTGATATAATCTCGTATATTTCGGTGTGGAGGACAGATACTCATTTCCTCTAACCACATGGGTGATCTTCATCAGATGATCATCAACGACATTCGCAAAATTATAGGTTGGGTAGCCATCCGACTTGATCAGGATCATGTCATCCAGCTCCTCATTCTCAACAGTGATATCACCGAAAATTACATCATGAAAGGTGGTTGAACCCTCAACCGGATTGTTCTGTCTGATAACATAGGGGATCCCGGCCTTCAGCTTTTCTTCAATTTCCTCCTTGGTCAGATGAAGACAGTGTTTATCATACTTGGTGATCACCTTTGCCTCATCCTCTTCCTCGTCCTCAGAGTTCCCCACCGTGCTCTTTAGGTTAGCCAGCCTCTCCTTGGTGCAGAAGCAGTAATAAGCTGCTCCCTTCTCCACCAGCTCCTTCGCATATTCCAGATACATTCCGGATGCCTTGCGCTCACTCTGAACATAGGGTCCATAGCCGCCGTCCTTATCCGGCCCCTCATCATGAAGTAACCCTGTAGCCTTCATGGTACGATAAATGATGTCCAAGGCTCCTTCCACATAACGTTCCTGATCGGTATCCTCTATTCTTAAAATGAAGGTTCCATTCTCATGCTTTGCTATCAAATACTCATATAATGCTGTTCGTAGATTTCCGACATGCATCCTGCCTGTAGGGCTTGGAGCATATCTGGTTCTGATTGTGCTCATAGTAATACTTCCTTTCCATTATATTTTGCCGTTGCCCTTATGAATCATACGCTTCTACAATAAATCCTAAGCTTGGGGTACTGTCGCATGATTGTAAACTTATAAGCCGTAGTACTCTCTTAACTGTCTCATCATCTCACCGCTGTCGATATTGCCCTTTAGGAATTCCTGCACGGCCGGTATCATAAAGGTATCAAGCAGCATATATACCATAAAGAAGAAAAACAGTATGATAAAGATCAGTGTTGCCCTTGCCCAGTTTCTCTTAGTAGCTGATATCTTGCTGCTACAGGACCATACGATCAGCATAATTGGGAAAAGCAGAGTTCCAATTACCGGTATGAAGAATATTCCATAGGAACCCAGAAAATTTAAAAAGGTGAGTGGCTTGTCTTCTCTCTCCTGAACAATTGTAACCTGTTTCGGAAGGATTGGATTCACGGGTGCCTGATACTGTTTATGTTCTCGGAAGGAGTTACCGCAATATTCACAAAAGTTAGCTTCCTCGTTACCTATCTGTCTTCCACAGTTATTACATACCATTAGTTTCACCTCTTCTTAGCATTTGTTTCCCATTATACCACAACTTTTTTAAAAATCAAACCCCGCCTTAATAGGCGGGGTTACCGTAATATTCTTGTAAGAGTTAATATCCTAAAGCATTATGCTTCGTTCTTCATCGCCTCGATTGCACTAATCTTCGTTGCACGCCTTGCCGGGAAGTATCCGAAGATCAACCCTACTCCCGTGGAAATAACTAGCGCCAGGATGGGCAAATAAGGCGGTATGATAGATATCGTCATTTTGGTAGTGCTGGCCGGATCATTCATATAGACAAAGGCACCCGGCATCAGCTTGCCGAAAATTGGCTGACCATATTGATTGATCAGGAAGGAGAATAGGTAGGCAAACATAACACCGATGACACCGCCTAAGAAGCCGATCAACCCTGCTTCAAACAGGAACAGCTTCCTAATATCCTTGATAATACAGCCAAGCACCTTCATAATACCGATTTCCTTGGTCCGTTCATAGATTGCCATTACCATCGTGTTAGCGATACTGATTGCGGATACGAATAGAGATACCACGCCGAGTCCAAGCATAACCAGCTGCAAGGTATCAGATGCCTCTATCGTAGGTTTCATCATCTGTACATAGCTGAAGGAGGTGAAACCCAATTCTGTTATTTTATCCTGTACCTTTTCCACGTTCTTCATGGAATCTACTGTCAGCCTGATCTGCTGGTATTCCGAGAGAATCTTCATCGCCTTCTTACGGTCTTCCAGAGATAAGGTATTGCAATATTTCTGGTAGATCTCCTTAAAATAATCGAGATCCATGTAGGTGCTGTAATCAAACTCAGACTTGGTTTCAACCATTTTAGCTACCTTCGTCAGCGGGAGCGTGAATTTCTTCTTCTTCCCGGTGGGCTGATACTGCTCAAATTTTAAAACCAGTTTATCCTTCGCCAGATCAATTTCCTTCTGCTGTCCCCTCCAGTTCGTTGGGTCATAAAACGGATATGGATTACTAAACCCAAAGATGATGCCGGAATTATCTTCCTCGGTCGGATACTCACCCAGGGTCAACTCGGGGAAACCAAAGACCTCCGCGGCATCCATATCAATAGCCGTGATATAGGCATACCCCTGATATCTGCCGGTGTATAACGTAGCATCTGTGTTAAGGACAGGAGTAACTGCCTTGACATGCTCTAGGACCTTGATCTGCTCTACCAGAGTATCATCCAGCTTCTGCTGCTTAGAGTCCACCCAATTGCCCTTATCATCATAGATATCACCATAGGTATTCACCATAATCGTATTCGAGCTGCCGTTCTGCATGACCTGGGTCTCATAGTAATTATTCATACCATGACCGATGGATCGCATGATAACAATGAACAGCGTACCGATAACAACACCCAATACGGTAAGTAAGGTTCTGACCTTTCTACGGAACAGATTCCGCAGACCCATTTTGATCAGATCACTAATCTTCATAAAGCTCAATCCCTTTTTTGATTTTTCTGCGGGCCAATAATGCTCCAAGTGTCATACTAACAAGTAGTACCACTGCTGAGATACCGATGACAAAGGGCCAGGAAGATAATAACGGGTCCTTCACCTCTGCTACTCCGGTCTCCATCATAGGATCCATTCCCGGATCAAAACCAATATCACCACCGTCTCCATTAAAAATAGGTCCCGGTTCTGATATCACTGTTGCTTCTTCAAATACCATATTCGTATCAACACCTTCCTCCGCTATCTCTGTGGCAGCCTCGACCGGTGCCACTTCTCCGGTCTCCTCCGCCGCAATTACTTCTTCTCCAACAGCCGTATCCTCTGCCATCGCTGAATCTGCAGTCTCTTTCTCAGCGTTAGCCTTCTCATCCTCCACAGATTGGGCAGACGCTTCTTTTGTTACTGTTTTGACCGCCACATCCTTCGTTACGGTTGTTGTATTACCGGCAGCTGCGGCTACCTTCATCTTTAGCTCCATATCCCTGGACTCAGTAACCGTCACTGTTTCTGTATTTGTATTCATAAAGAATCCTCCATAATGCCAATACGCCGCGAATTTGTTAACATTCGATTAATACTAATATTTCGCTTCTTCCTTCGCCTGAAGCTTTTTACGATATACTGTAATGATGACCTTTTTTGTTACCGGAAGGAATATTACAAAAATAAGAATCTGTAGGAGGATGAACAGCCAGGGCTTCAAAATCTCCTTCTTCGGCTGAGGTACGGTCGGATTAAAGACATCCACTCCTCCGTCACCGTTCATACCGGGATCAAATACCGGCATTCCGTTCACTGTAGTTTCAAATTCCTTCAGATAATCCACCTTATCTCCATTACTATCCTCATAGGTAATCCTTAAGGTACCCTTTGCCTGGCCCTCAAGATTAGGAATTACCTCGAATTCCACGTACATGGAGCTTCCCTCCGCAACATTGCCCACGAAATACATATTGCCGTCCGCCTTCGTGAAATCACCTTCCACAGTAGCGACAACATTATTTAGCGCAGATTTGCCCATATTATAAAACTCGAAGGACAGGAAAGCCGAGTTACCGACCACCACATTACCATCGTAGGAATAGACATTTACATAATCTACAACCGGTCTTGCATTTTCCACTGCCTGTAGTGTCAATTCATTATTCCTCGTATAGCCTGCATCGCTGTTTTCCTTGGGCTTATACCCATCGAATTCATATTCCAGTACAACGAGTAACTTGTAAGCCCCCGTCTTAACATCGGACTTAACCTTCATTTCCATAGTCTTTTGAACTGTCTCTCCGGGAGCGATGCTTTCGATAAAGAAGCTGTTACTTCCGTTTGTCGGTGAAAACGCCTCCTCAGTCTGCGTATCCGGCTTTTTCACTATTACCGTGATATTTTTTGCACTGACAGAGGAATGGGTATTGGTAATATCAAAGGTAAAGTTGAAGGTAGATCCTGCTTTCAGCTCCTCCTGATCAGCTGAATACTGGCTGATGATCAGCTTCGGTATACTACTGCTGCCGAGGGAGTTCTGGACATCAAGTACAGGTATCTTAACTGTATCACCGGTTCCACCCTTATAACTATAATTCACATTCAAATAACTGAGTCCTTCCGCAATATCATCCGATACCTTCAGGGGTATTGTAATGGTTTTGCTTTCGCCGGACTTAAGCAGATCGATATAGATGTAGGGATCAGTATTGACCGGGATAAAGGTATTTCCGGTGAGTCCATCCAACGTGAGCTTCAGCTCCTTGATATCAGAATTGCCCTTATTCTCCATCACAAAGGAAACCTTCAGGTCCCCACCGGCAACCGGCTGCGCAGGAGTTTGGGTAACATTCTTGATGACGATGGAACTTTCTTTTATCGGACTCTCTGAATCTAAAACCTTCAGGTATATTGTCTTCGTCCTTGTATAGGTCACCCCGAGTACATCCGAATAGGTTATCTTCAGTACCAGTTTGTTTAAGCTGCCGCTTGCACTTGCTCCGGCGATCAAGGGAATCTCTGCTGTCCTCGCATCCCCCGGGCTCAGGGCACTTACCTTAATATAATCCGTGAAATAATTCTTCACAATGCTATCTGTTTCTGCATTCTCCACAGTTACCCTGATATCCTTAGCTTTCTCATCACCACTATTTCTGAAAATAGCCTTAAGGACAAATTCATCCCCTGGTTTTAGATTATCAGAATAGGAAATGCTCTCTATCTCTATAACGGGTGAGTCCGAACTTTCTCTCAGCTCTACCTGGATGGGATACGAGGAGGTTTTCGCGGTGCCATCAATATCCTTATAACTGAAATTAATCGTAAGTGTTTTTCTTCCCTCTGTTGCATTGGGTAGAATAGTTACAGGCAAATCGACCTGTTTTATGTCTCCAGGAGCGATATCTCCGACTTTTATGCTTTCAACTGAATAGTTCTTAGCAATTCCAGAGTCCCCAAAGGCAACGGTTATGTATGTATTACGTGCAATGATCTCTCCTTCGTTTTTAATTTTAAAGGAAATATTCGAATTGTTGCCAATCATATTATCACCGAATTTAACATCATCGATGGTAAGCTGTGCGGGGGTCTTCTCCTCCAGGATATTCAGCTGCAGCTCTAGCTTAGAGCTAAAGGAGCTCTCATTAAAATTAACACCATCTATGATTAAGGTTATAGGGTAGGTTTTTATCCCTGCCGTCTCCTTCGCGGTAACATCAAATTCGATATAGACATTCATACTGCTGCCAAAGTTTGTGATGGGTTCTCCCTGCTCAGTCGTAAAGATCGGTCTGGAATAGGTAAACGGAGAGCCGGGATTCTCATCCGACACTTTGACTGTCAGGTTGTATAAAAAATAGTTTGTAGATTTGACCTTCAGCTTAATATGGGAGGTTGCTCCGGGCTTTACGGTAAAGCTGGTATTCTTATCAACCGCAACAACATACGGACTTTCTTCCGCTTGCGCTATGGATAGGTTCCCTATCATTCCTGTTGCGAGCATACATATGGTCATTATCGCAACTAATAATCTCTTCATCTTCATTCTTACTCCCTCTACTTCCTATTAAATTATATTTATCTTACCTTCCCCGGCTGTCAGGAAATGTCCTTCTCACGCTGCACTTCAGGCTCAAGCTGTCCCTCAGGCTCAGACTCCTCCTCTGCCTTCTGCTGCACTACCGACTCAAGCTGCACCACCGTATCAGGCTGTTCCTTCGATTCAAGCTCTTCCTCTTCCTTCTTCACATACTCTATCTCTTCAATCTTGCCATCAAAGATATGGATGATTCTATCCGCATATTCGGTCAGTCTTTTATCATGGGTTACCATAACGATGGTCTGATGATTGGTTTCTGCTATTGATTTAATCAGGTCCATGACCTCCTTGGAGGTCTTGGAATCCAGGTTACCGGTCGGTTCATCCGCAAATACAATCTCAGGGTTGCTTACGAATGCCCTGGCTATACCAACTCTTTGCTGCTGACCACCGCTCATCTGCTTCGGCTTATGCTTCAATCTTGACCCCAGCCCAACCTTTTTCAGCATTTCGCGAGCAAGTCTCTTTCTCTTCTTGGCACTGATATGCTTGAATACCAGAGGAAGCTCCACATTCTCCAATGCGGTCATGGAATTCATCAGATTATAGGATTGGAATACGAAGCCCAGATAATTCTGTCGGAATTTCGCCAGGCTCTTCTCGCTCATTTTATGTATATGCTTTCCTTTAATCATAATCTGACCTCCGGAAATCTTCTCGATTCCGGCCATCAGATTAAGCAAGGTTGACTTACCGGAGCCGGAAACACCGTAGAGGCAACAGAACTCACCCTTTTTGATGGTAAAGCTCACATCATCCACGGCACAGATCCGTTCACTTCCCATCCGGTAGATTTTCTTCACATTCTTCAGTTCGATTATATTCTCTTCGCTTTTCTTCATTCAGCACCTTCTCTGCTCATTTAAGTCCAACCACCTCAGCCAGTGAGATACCCTCATTACCATGCTACACCATAATTATTAAATAATGACTATCTATTTTCTTAAGATTTTCTTACAGTGTATTAAATATTAATAACACTCTATGCCTTCTTCCCGTTTTCGGCTGTTGTCTCAGGCTTTGTTGCTTCTTCCTTCCTGGCGGCTCTGCGATCGATGTAACGGACAAATACAAGCTTAATATAGGCACCGACCGGTACTGCCAGAAGCATACCGAGAAACCCTCCGATGGCACTGCCAAAGATCAGGGATATGATAATAATCAAAGGATGAATTTTGATTGATCGGCTTAAAAGCTTAGGTCCAATCAGATTCCCATCCACAAATTGAATCACAGCCAAGGCCAGGATTGAAACAAATAACGTCTTCGTATCACCATTAATCAGGCATACAACCGCTGTGCTGAAGTAAGCGACAATCGGCCCGAAGTAAGGAATCAGATTGCCGATTCCCGCGAATATTCCGATTACAACTGCAAACTTCACTCCTGTGATGGACAAGGTCAGGCTGATCAGAATCATCATAACAAATGCATCGGTCAGCTGTCCTCTGATATAACCGGAGAAGACATTATCCAGATCATGAACAACAGAAACGGTTTTCTGATTGAAACGATCTGAGAACAGAGCCTTCCAGACCTTTCGGATATAGTCCATGAACATTCTGCCGTCAATCATGAAATAAAAGCCGATAAGGAAGCTGAAGATAATTGTGGTCAGATAGCCGGATATGTTCGTAATGGTATTCACAGTAGCACTTGCGAAGCTTAGCAGAGCATTCATGATATATTGGGTGGCATTCGTTATATATTTCTCAAGCTCCACTGATTGAATCTCCAGATCACTCATTTTATCCAGGATGGAATTTTTGAAGGCATTCAGACTGTCAATAAAATCTTCACCCAAGCGGATGATATCATCAAAATTAGCCAATCTGAGCTGTCTGGTCACACTATATACTAGCAAGGAAATAAGCCCTACTACGGCTGCAAACAGTAAGGCCACAGAAAGCACCGCTGCTAAGGTTCTAGGACGCTTTAACTTCTTTAAACCTCTTGTTTTTCTGAATTTTCTTTCAAACAGGCTTACCACCGGATCCATCAGAAAGGCAAATACAAAGCCTAGGATAACCGGCTTAATAACCCGCAGGATCCACCCGATGCAGCTCATAAACTTCCTTATAAGTAGTGGTGCATTATCTGCAATCAGAGACAGGCAATAGATGATGACACAGGTAATGATGACATATAGTGATATCTGAGCGTATTTTTTATTGAACTTATCTTTCCAATTCATTCTCAGCAGTTAGCCCCTTTCTCCGTATTCCAGAAACCCTGCGATCAGCTTAACTGCGTTATCGATACCGACGTAGTCACTCTTGACGGAGAGGTGGTAGTTCTCTGCTCTTCCCCATTTCTCGCTGGCATGGTAATTATAGTAATTTGCCCTTCGTTTATCTATCTTCGTTATCTCTTCCTCGGCCTTATTCTCCGGTAGCTGATACAGGCTAACTGCCCTGTCCTTACGGAACTTAAGATCTGCCCAGATAAAAATATTTATTACATTCTTATAATCCCTGAGGATATAATCGGCACATCTTCCGACGATGACACAGGGACCCTCCTTCGCTACCTTCTGTATCACGCTGGATTGAGCGAGATAGATCTGATCATCCAGGGAAAGATGGGTGAAGCCAATCTCCTGATTCCCATAAGCATTCATGCCCATAGCAATTGAATACAGGAGGCTGTTAGTTGCCTTCTTCTCTGCGTTTTCAAAGGCACTTTCCGCAAAACCGCTTTCCTTCGCTGCCCGCGTAATTAATTCCTTGTCGTAAAATGGAATTCCCAGTTTCTCAGCCAGCTTCTCTCCGATTTCTCTTCCTCCGCTGCCAAACTGTCTGCTGATTGTAATTATTTTATTCATATCGGCTACTCCATTCTATAGTTACATTCTCTGTTACATCTTAAGTATACCACAGTACGAACCAAGTAAGAAGTATTATTTCCTCTATTTACTAAATTGAAAACAGCAGCTTCAGGAATGTGCGCTTCACCGGTGAAGTACTCCGAAGAAGCTTAGACTTAACGTCCTCATAAAAAGCTTCTACCTCCTTAAGCTCCCTTTCGTTGATGGTATTCCTGCCAAAGCGGGCCTTTCTCACATGCTCCATACAAGCATCAAAGTTCTCTTCTTCGATATGGGGGCAATGCTCCTTCACATAATCCATATGCTCCTCCAAGCATCTGCTTCTCTTTGGTAATACCCTGCAATGCAGCAAAAGCCGCTCGAGCTGTCGATAGGTCAGCAAAGCCTTCCTGCTCCGGTCCTCAGTGACAGCCTGCCTCCTCTTGTGCATCACCAGGAGGAGATATACAGTTGCGAGAAGGATGGGCAAGGCAGCTATGAGAAGGATTCGAAGTACTACTGAAGAATAATTGGTATTCTTGGCAACCGTGGATGATGACCCTTTGGTTCCGTTATTCTCCTTCTGATCCGGTGCTACAGGAGGAGTGGGAGTTGGATCCTGTCCCTCCTGATCCGGAGCCTTCGTAGGCTCAGGCGTTACAGTAGGGGTTACCCGTTCCTCTTCCATCCTGTTCTCATTCACATCGGTAGCCTCTCCGATCACACGTTCCGTATTGACTGCACCTGCACCCGGTGTAAATTCTACCGGGAACCACCCGAAGCCGTCGATATAGACCTCAGCCCAGGCATGAGCACTGTAATCCTTGACAGAAACCTCAACCTGGGTATCCAGTTCTTCGATATTATTCAGGTCTGTATAGGAGGTAACCCACTCATCTCTGAGTTGCTCATCAAAGAGGATATCCGCCGTATTAATTACATAGCCCTCTGCATACCTTGCCGGATATCCCAAGGCTCTGAGCATCATAACGCCGGCAGAAGCAAAGTGAGAGCAATAGCCGACCTTATTCTCATACAGAAAGTATTCCACAAAATCCTTATCCTTAGGCAGCTTTCCGGGGGATAAGGTATATTGCGCGTTATTCTGCAGATAATCCTTCACATAGGAAACCGCCTTATCCAGGGTGTCCACCCTGGATCCGATCTGTTCTCTGGTAAACTCACTTCTTAAGCGTTCCAGTCCCTCCTCAGGAAGTTTTGTATAGGTCTCATAGACAAACTTCCTGTAAAGCTTCTCATACTGATCGTAATCTCCCAACCTGCTCTCCGCCGATTCCAGATAATCTGCCAGTTTATCATCCATCCTCAGAGAAAAATAAAAATCAAATTCATAGCTGTCGTCCTTACTGATCGGAGCAGCATACAGATCGTATTCATATTTTGCAGTATCGGTGTCTTCGAACTCTGTCATATAGGGAGCATAGATGTGGTTCTTATTGGCATCAGCATACTCAATCTTTATTCTGCCCTTTTTGAATTCATATTTGTATCCCTCAGCTCCAACGGAGGTAGGGTCTGAGTTACCAAAAGCCGCGTCACTGCTCAGATAAAGTCTCTTTAAGAACTCTGCGTTTCCATTCACCGGCTCAAAGTTCTCCGGGGGAATTAGCTCCTGTAGCTCCTTATAACGCTTCCTCGTCTCCTTGGAATGCCCTTCCCAGCTGTCTCCAGTATATACCGCTCCGGCAAAGCCCTTCAGATAGATACCCTCAGAGATAGATTTTAAGGGCACGGAGATCTTAAGCTGCTCGGACTCATCATAGCTGACCTGATCCACCCGTCCCAGCTTACCGGAATTCAAACCACCATTGCCTGCATTACGATTAGGAAGCCACTCCACATCATTGATTTTTTCCGATACATCTTCCCAGGAAAAGTTGAACAGAAAGTCTTGAAGCTCACCCTTTGCGGCCACAATGCCATCCAATTCCTCATATTTTTCCTCCGGAACCGCCAGCTTCATGATTTGGAATAAGACAAATACAATCATCGTTAAAATCAGTGCAGCACTGCTGTTAATCCTATGGAGCATGAATTTCTGCTCCTTATAGGAGGATTGCCCCGCCCCGTAGGATTTGCTTAAGAATACCATCGTTAGGATATAGGTCAGTAGGTTGATTTCCGAAGGCGTTATTCCCAGTGCAAAGCTTCCTGCTACCGGCAGCAGCAGGACGATATCACATACCGGTAACAATCTGCTCCTTACCACTGAATATGCAA
>JAEZHX010000216.1 GCA_023436765.1 Bacillota bacterium | reverse complement strand
TTCCAACCAAAACCCCTTGTCCCCGTAAATTCAACCCCGGGATATTTCTCAGCGTATTTACCCCGGATGCCTCTAAACTTCGTTCATCCATAAGTCCGAACACTCGAACGAATACTTTGTAGCCATACGCTTCAAGTGCTCCTTCCGGCTCCGGTACCAATAGTCTAGGAACATACACGACTGAAAAGGTTGTGTTTATTCTAATATAACAAATATCTTGTCCGGCGAGTATTTCATCCTCCTCCAATTCATAATCAGCAATAAAATCAATATAATCTTCACTGATGATAGCATTACTACAGAATGTATTCATTATTTATCTCCACCATAATTTTTTTATTATATGTCTTCAAATGAAAGCTATTATAAAGGTTTCAAATACAGTACTACTTATAAACATTATCATAAGAAATAAATGCTTCTCAGATTATCGTAATTTATTTAATTTAAATATATGCTTAAATTTTCTTTTAAGACATCATATAATCAATAAACCTTCAGATGTCACTTCGGTTGCTTCCCCTGTACACTATTTCACGGTCACAAAAAAACAGGTCCTTAGGACCTGTTTTTGAATTACTAATTCTCCAAGCTTAATCTTGGTCGTTCAGCTTCAACCGGTACTCCTCCATCAAAGCATACCGGGGGGTTGTTACATACAGCTTCAGCTTTGATTGATCTGATTTATCCAACATATAATAAATCGTCTTAAGTCGGTTCTCTTCATCATATTCCTCCGACCAACCCTCGGATTTTTTACTTGTCAGCTTGACACTTACGAGCTGTTGATTACTTTGATGGTTTACATATTCCAACGTTATCTTCAGATCTCCGTACTCATTTGCCTGTAACACCTTTTCTACGCTGCGGATGATTACTGTACCGTTCTCGAATTTGATCTCTTTGTTCAGCTCGACCACCTCTCCCACCTTAGGTATCGGCAGTGTCACCTTACTCTCTTCATCTGATTCTACAACCACATAAGGTATAGAAAGTGTATACTCCTCGGAGCCGTCTTTCACATCAAAGGTATAGGCAGCATTCATACCACTTCCATAGCTGCCGGGCAGAGTATAATCTTTATTACCTTTTTCCGTCATCAGCATAACTTTCTTACCAAAAAACTTAAAATCATACTCCATGTCAAAGCTGATTAAGCGGTAGGAGGAGTAATTCACGGGATAAACATGTACGCTTAGGGCTCCCTCCTTCTTAGTAGCCGTTGCGGTCAAAATAATATTGTTGTGAATATCACTGCTGCCGATTTCATCCAGACTTGTATATTCTTCCAAGGATACCAGTTCAAAATCTGCACTCATCTGATATTCCTCATACAATAGTGTAAATCTCTGCGTCGGTTCAATCTTCAGATCCTTCGTATCAAAGGTAAAATGATAGAACTCCGATAATCCCAATCCGCTGCTGCCAAAGCTCATTTCATACTTCGTTCCGTCAATAACCAGATAGACTCCCGGCTTTCCAGGATTATTGCCTTTTTTAAGTTCTTCCCATTCTGCATTTTTATCAGCGATCAGCTGCTCTTCCGTGTAGTTATTCCGGGTGACCTCAAAGCTGATAGACATCGTATTGTTCGTTGCCATTACACTTCTTATCTGTAATGTACCTTTGTCGTTCTCTACGGACACTTCTTCCCTAAGTCGATAAAGAATGTCCGGCCTGTTCTCCACTATTCCGACTCCGGGTATCAAACTGAATATGCTTTGGAAGGCTGATACAATCCTTTCATTATTCGTCCATACTACTAGAAGCAGAAGGATACCTGCTGCTGCGGCAGTATATCTTAAGTAACGAGAATGCCTTCTTCTCTCTGGGCCTTGGCTATTGACCTCTGGCTTCTCTTTCGGATGAAGCATTATGGGAGTATCCTGATTCAGCTTCTTAACTGTCAGTTCCTTTATATCCTGTAGATCCGCAGGATTCACATAGATATTCTCCACATCTATATCTGCTAAAAGCTGTGACACCTCAGTGACCTCCAGCTCCTTCATTAGCTCTGATATACGACCTTCTGCCTGATCTTCATTTGGCAAGAATGCTATCTTCTCCTTCATAGCTTACACCTCCTAACAAAGCCCGAAGCTTCTTTAATCCACGGGATATTTTCTTATCCACGGTGTTTTCATGGATAGCTAATACCTCGGCAATCTCCTTTGTTCTCTGACCGAGATAATACTTTCTCACAAATATTTCCCTGTCCGGTTCCCCCAACGCATTCATTGCACGTAACAGCTGCTTCTTCTGTTCATTCTCCAAGGCCCTCTGTTCCGGACCTGGTGCCGGTAGACCCTGCTCAAGATCCTCCTCCAGGCAGACTGTATGAGCTGCGGTTCTGACTAGTTTGCGGAATAAATCAATCCCTTTATTTCTGGCGATAATAGCCAAGTATGCTTTTATAGAACCACGGTCCGGATCAATCCGTTCTCTTTGGAAATAGAATTCCATAAAAACATCACTGACGCACTCTTTTACATCCTCCTTTGTTCCGACGGTGGAAAGCTTCTGATTTATGATACTGTATACCAATCCGGTATATTGTCCTATCAGCTGCTCCATGCCCCTATTCGGGTCAGCATGAAGCTCCTCCAGTAAATCACGATCCAGCAAT
>JAEZHX010000005.1 GCA_023436765.1 Bacillota bacterium | reverse complement strand
ACGTAGCATTCCCTACTCTGCCATCGCTAAATAGCTTTATAAAATTCTTAAATCCTGCAAAGGAGATATCCTTCATAAAAATATTCATATTAAGCATACTTATGATAAATGATGCAATGAGGGGGACAAAAACAAATACTGCAAGAATTAACATCGAAGGCAGAATAAAAAGATATGCACTGTTCTGGCTATGTATTTTATGTTTTTTCTTTCGATTCATACTGTATCCTTTCTTTATTAAGATAACCCTTGTCAATCCATGGTATTCTTGTGAACTGATGCATGTTGCCATAACACCAGTTCACAAGAAGCATGGATCATAAAGTTATCTTTCTAATATAGTACAGTCATAATCTCATATAAAATAACCTATATTTGCATGTTTACTGAGCTAATACTTTATCCATAGCTGCTACAGCTTCGGCTAATGCATCTGCTGGAGTTGCGCCTCCGTTAATTACCTTTTCAAACATAGGAATCATGACATCATTATCAATCTGACTTGCTAAGGAATATCCTAAATTATAAGCACGTCCAATCTCTGTTGCCACAGAAATAGAGTTCAATACCTCGTCATTCTTAATGTCTTCATCTTCTGCAAGTGTTTTAGACCAGACAGGGAATCCATTTCTCTGAGACCATTCTTTTAAAACTTCATCAGTAAGCCAATATTTCATAAACTTATAAGCTGCTTCCTTCTTGGCTGCATCGGTTCCCTTAGGAATGACATAGCTACATCCGCCTGCCGGGGAGTAAGCACCTGCACTACCTGCTACGCAAGGAGCAATACCAAAGTTGATTCCTTGTGTTCTTAAGCCATTGATTTGCCAAGGTCCACTCATGTACATAGCAATCTGCCCAGCCTGCAGCATTGTATCTGCATCAGCGCCTGTAATATTGAGAGGTGTTACTTTCTTGTTCACAGCTAAATCTTGAAGCCATTCTAAGGTTTTTAAATTTGCTTCTGAATTCAACAGGTTTGTATTCGTATTTGGATCATCTGCGTCACCGCCATTTGCCCAAAGGAACTGCATGTATGTAGCGTTTGTAGGTAAAGCCAGTCCATATTGATTCTTTGAAGGATCCGTAAGCTTTACTGCATAATCCGCAAGCTCTTCTAAGGTTGTCGGCGGTGTGTTTGGATCAAGACCAGCTGCTTCGAACAGATCCTTATTCCAATATAAATAGCTAACATTGTATTGCATCGGTGTACCATATAACTTGCCATCTACATAAGATAATTCTGTTACATTTTCTAAAAAGTTGTTTTTATCAACACCGGTTGTCTCCCAGAAATCACTGATGTCCTCCAGTGAATCATTGCTAACATAAGGTGCAAGATTCTCAACACCAAATAATACTAACTCCGGTGCTGTATTTGTTGCGATAGCTGCCGGAAGCTTCTGCTGCAAAGTGTCATTGGGCATGATGTCCATTTCAATTTTAATATTATCAGTGTTCGTATTATTATACTTGTCTACAATTTCTCGTAGAATGTCGCCATCCGACCCTGTGAATACATTCCAGAAGTGAAGTGTAATAGGCTCCTCAGTGCCTTTTTCTTCAGTTACTTTTTCTTCAGTTTCTTTTTCTTCAGTTACCTTTTCTTCAGTTGCTTTTTCTTCTGTTGTTGTGCCAGGTGTATCCTTACTGCTACACCCAATGAGCAACATGGAAATCATTACTGCTGTTAATGCCAAGCTTAACAACCTTTTCATAATTCCTACCTCCTAATAAAATGATTACATTGGTTACACTGTGTACACGTGTACTCTCCTTTAAATTAAAGAGAACTTCTTCCACTTTATCTTAAGTGTCTTTCATTCTCACTATGTAACTCGTATTTGCGTTCACGTGTACTTTTTACATTTTTATTATACATAAATATCTTTTTTTCGTCAATATTTTTTTTAAAAAAAGTATCAATGTTTTTCAATTATTTATAACGTTGTTATAAATTACATGGTATAGGCTTTAATAATTAAAGAGATTCCTATGTTTTCTTCCCTAATGTGGAATATAGAAGATATAAAAAGAGCGGGTATCCTTCCCTCTATACAGCTTAGTAAGTACTCAAGCTTCTCCTCCTCTGTGATTATTTACTTTTTCGCCCCATCAAAATATGCTCCTCTCATGATAACAGTTAATTATTTTAACTGTCTAACATAAGGGGAGCATAAACGGCAAAACAACCTCTATTGAGATCCCAATGGTATACTTCGAGTTAATCTGGTATCAGCAACAGCATCGGTTATGATTGTTGTATTGTTCCAATTAGCGGATTTGAGTGTTTTTCAGGTTAATAGTGCCCAATGACAGGCTTATCCTTCGACCTATGCTTCCGTTTCGGTTCATATTCCTGCCAGTATACCCTCTTCTCATCGTATCTGCTCCTGGCCTCTTTCTCCTCGGCAGGGTAGCCGACATAGACAATTCCAAGCGGTTTTACATGTTCCGGAATGTTCAGTGCCTCTTTCACAATTTTTACTGTTCCCGGATTTGGATATACTCCGATCCATACTGTACCTAGACCAAGTCCTGTTGCAGCGATTAATATGTTTTCAATGGCTGCACTGCAATCCTGAACCCACATTTCCTGTGTAAGTCCTTTAAAAGCTAGCTTCATATTACCGCATACAACAATAGCTGCCGGGGCATTGTATTTTGCAAATATCAAATTTTCTCTTAGCTCTGCCATTTTATCAGGTTCAGTAACAACGACAAACTCCCAAGGCTGGCAATTTGCTGCAGTCGGAGCCGCAGTCGCCGCCTTAATCAAAGCTATGATCGTTTCCGGATCCACCTCCCGGTCAAGATAATTTCGGATGCTTCTTCTTTTATAGATTGCTTCTATCGCTTCCATTCCGGTTTTCCTTCCTTATGAAGTATGATTTTTATATTACCTGTTCCACTTTTAATCCTACTAATCCAGATCACTTTCTTTCACTTATTCTCCTTCTTTTGATCTGATCTTATCCAACTTCTTCCTCTTAAGGTCGATATGTCTCTCCTTAGCTCTCGGATCATATTTATCACATTTCTGGCAATAAACCTTGTGGCACGCTTCCCTGCCTTTCGCACATACTCCCATTGATACATAATGGATGCATACCGTCTCCCTGTCCTTTGACATATGACTTACTCCTTTCTGATCTTCCTTACAAACCCGGTACTTTATTCCTTAGCTCTTGGTACCATTGCCTGTCAATATCAATGAACTTCAGATACGACAACCGACCGGCCTGTTTATAGAACTGCGCATTTCCTTTAATCTCTATGTTCTCTCCAGGGCTTCCGGTCTTGTTTTCTTTCCTGTAGTATAACATAATGGCCATTGCTTGGAAGATAATATCTGTTGAATTAATTAAATATTAATTTTTGGATTTGATCATAAACTATAAAATCCCCCATAAAGCAGCGTTCACTTCCTAAAGTGATCTGTTTACGAGGGATCTTCTTATCATCCATTCTTTAATTTGAATCCTGAGGATTAGTCCTGAACGAATATCTTATAGATTGCCCTGGTTGCTTCTTCGAAGTCTTCCTCGGATACACCAATTATGATATTTAGCTCGGAAGAACCCTGGTCAATCATCTTAATATTAATCTTTGCCTGTGCCAGTGCTGTAAAGATCTTCGCAGCAGTACCTCTGGCCTTCCTCATACCACGGCCTACGACTGCAATCAGAGCCAGATCATCTTCTATCTCAATATGATCGGGATTGGTGCGGGAGATAATTTCATCCAATACTGCTTTCTCCTTACCCCGAATGGCTTCGGTACTGACAATGACACTGAGGGTATCGATACCTGAGGGCATATGTTCAAAGCAGATATTATTCTTCTCGAGAGATCTAAGTACATTTCTTCCGAAGCCCACCGCACTGTTCATCATATCCTTCTCGATATTGATAACAGAGAAGCCCTTTTTACCGGCAATACCTGTGATCGTAAAATCACTTCTGCCCACGGATTGTGACACGATCATAGTGCCCGGATCCTCCGGATGATTGGTATTTTTAATATTAATCGGGATTCCCTTCGTACGTACGGGAAAGATGGAGTCCTCATGAAGTACGGTTGCACCCATATAAGAAAGCTCTCTGAGCTCTCTGTACGTAATTGTGGTAATTGGCTTAGGATCCTTCACGATTCTGGGATCACAAATCAGGAAACCGCTGACATCGGTCCAGTTCTCATAGATTTGAGCATCTACCGCCCTGGCTATGATGGAACCGGTAATATCGGAGCCGCCTCGGGAAAAGGTCTTAATGGTATCATTCGGCATGGAACCATAGAAGCCGGGAATTACGGCATTCTCCATCTCGCCCAGCTTGGGAGCCAGCTTAGTGATGGTTTTATCCAAATCAAACTCTCCGCTTTCATTAAAGCATATTAATCCAACCATATCGAGGAAAGGAAAACCGAGGAACTTGGCGAGCAGCATGCTGTTAAGGTATTCTCCGCGGCTGGCTGCATAATCACGGCCAGCTCTGTGAGTAAAGGAATATTTGATATGCTTGAACTCCTCCACAAGGGATAAATCCAGATTTAGATCTCTGATAATGTCATTATACCGATCTGCAATCGCCTGAAATTCATCATCAAAGTTCAGGCCCTTACTTGCTTTATCGTAGCATCCGTATAACATGTCGGTAATCTTCGTATCGCTGGCATACCGTTTTCCAGGTGCGGACGCAACAACAAACCTTCTGTTCTTATCTGCGTGAACAATTTCCGCCACCTTCCGGAACTGGTTTGCATCAGCTAGTGAGCTCCCGCCAAACTTAACAACCTTTATGTCGCTCATAAGTACTCCTCTTTCTGCACTTTAATCTGTGCTGTAATAATTGGGAAATTTTAATATTCATTATATTATAAAATGTTTAAATTATCAATTACGGAATAAAAAAAGTATAAAATTTCATAGACGCCCTACAAAAACAGTTCTTAACGCAAAATGAGAAATAAAACGTATCGAATATCCTACGGTTTATTTCTCATTCTGCGACTATTTTATAAAAGGTAAAGCAAACTATTTGAACTCATCAGCATAATAAGGCACGATGATAAAGTTCCCGGCATGGATCGTATCAGTGGTTAGTCCGTTACTGTCCTTCAATTCTTCGACATAATCACCGATATTATCGTACTCCTCTGACATGAAGCTATCAGCGATACTCCACAGGGTATCACCCTTCTTAACCTCAACACTGGTTACACGCTTCGTTCTCTCATGGCTTCCCTTAGCTGTAACTGTCTTCGTGAAGAAGAGCATGGATATTAAGATAAGCAGAATCAGAAGTAAGCCTCCAATCGTCCACATTCTGATCCTATTCAGGTTCGTTCTATCTTTCACAGTATATCTTATGGTTCTGTTCATACGGTATTCCTCCCAATCATCAATATATAATAGCTATCCCATCATAGATGCCACATGGGCTACAGGATCGTTTTGTTATGTACTGGTATCATTATAGTATGGGTCAGGGTCATCCGCTGTCAGTTAAATAAAAGTTTTATAAATTATTCTCTTCACAACATGATAAATGATCAATTTATCGAACATATGATACGAACATTTGTTTCTTTATCTTGATTATAGTGGATGTTTTACTGTTTGTCAACATATTTTTTCGAACATTCGTTTCTTTTTACAAACATTTTTTCGTTTTTCAGAACATTAGTTTTGCATTTTTATAACTGATATGATATAATCTATTCAACCGATAAACTAATACATAGATGATATAAGATAGAACACTTCTGATGAAGAATTATATTAATGGAGGCTGATAGAATGGGATATGGAAGAATTAGTAACAAGCAGAAGGAAATATTAGAGTATTTAAAATCTCAGATCATTAATAAAGGATACCCACCGGCAGTACGTGAAATCTGTGAAGCTGTCAAGCTTAAATCCACTTCCTCTGTCCACTCCCATCTCGAGACCCTTGAGAAGAACGGTTACATCCGCAGAGATCCATCAAAGCCCAGAGCAATTGAGATTATCGATGATGAATTTAATCTGACCAGACGTGAGCTGGTGAATGTACCGATCGTCGGAACGATTACAGCCGGCCAGCCGATCCTGGCCGTTCAGAATATAGACAGCTATTTCCCTATTCCTTCAGAATATATGCCGAATGAAGAGACCTTTATGCTTATGGTCAAGGGTGACAGCATGATAAACGCAGGTATCTTTAACGGAGATAAGATTCTGGTTCAGAGACAGTCTCATGCGAAGAACGGTGATTTTGTGGTTGCAATGATGGAGGATGAGGTAACCGTGAAGACCTTCTATAAGGAGAACGGCTATTACCGTCTGCAGCCGGAGAATGACTCCATGGAGCCGATTATTGTTCCTGAACTCCAGATTCTCGGTAAGGTAATCGGTTTATTCCGTATTTTCTCCTAAAGCATACCTAGGACAGCTATACAGACATCCAATCCCATTCAATACAGAACCAGAACATAAACACATTACGAACATAGGCCAGCCCGTACTGATAAAGTCATAGGAAGATCTGTGATATAAAATTTAAGAGGCAGATGTCAGGAGCTTCACCTCTCCTAACATCTGCCTCTTATTATGCCTATGATATCATAGACTTTGAATATACTTTATAATTTTGTTACATTCACTTTTACTATATCACTATCTATAAGTTTACTTCAACTCCAGCTGTTCCTTATTGATGGTCTTGCCATCGCGCCAGATTCTCTCCAGATTATAAAACAAACGGTCCTCCTTAGAGAAGACATGGACCACCACATCACCGTAATCCAACAGGATCCAGCTTGCGGAACGTATGCCTTCAATTCGTTTAGGCTCATATCCCTTTCGACCGAGTACATCCTTCACATTGGAAACCAGTGCATCTACCTGAGGGGCATTCGATCCGTTTGCAATGACGAAATAATCCGCAATAATAGAAATATCTTTTATCTCAATTACCTGGATATCTTCACCCTTCTTCTCTTCCAGTGCCTCATATACCAGTTTCACCATTTCCTTCGAACTCTCCACAATATTCCTCCTTTATAATCCTTATAATCCTTTATAGTATTCATAAGTATCCATCGTCAATGTATCAATCACGGATCCGGTTTTCCTCAGATAATTCAGGGTGTTTTCCGATACCATGATCACTGCGTTATCCAGATGATTGTATGCTTCAAAGCGAATCCTGTCGATCCCCGGTAAGGGCTTCCGATTGGGTTCAATATAGTCTGAAATAAAAATGATTTTCTCCAGTAAAGACATCCCGGGTCTTCCGGTGGTATGATATCGAATTGCATTTATGATGTCCTCATCCTTGATACCGAATATATCCTCGGCATAGGCTGCTCCTACCTTCGCATGGAGCAGCAGTATCCTCTGCCTCTCAACCTCGCTGACCGGCAGCTGATACCGTTTGCATTCGTTGATTAATTCTTCATCCGACAGATCCTTGGCACAGTCATGTAAAATACCCGCGATGCAGGCTTTCCACATATTACAGCCATGAATCAGTGCCAAATCACAGGCAACCTCTTCTGTACTGAGGCTGTGCCTATATCTGTATTCTCCCATCCAAGGTCTAATGCTGTCTCTTAATTGCTGCAACTCCATGTAACTTACCTTCTTTATCATCATATGATATTTCGTCCGTCGGCTTTCCTGCATATCACAACGGAGGAAAGATTTAATAATATTTTTCTATTAATCTGCTCTATAGCCATATAAACCATATGCTTCAATATAGGACCGTACCTGGCTTGGTACAAAGTACCGGATGGATTTACCGCTAATGATTCTTTCCCGGATTTGTGCTGACGAGATTTCAATCGTTGGCATATCCAGAAGAATGATACTGGCTCCGTATTCCTCATGAAGTTTTTTTACCTGCTGTTCCATATGGCTTTTCGACAGATGGTTCCTGCCGGCCGCCACTACCGTACACATGTTAAATACAATCTGAGGCGTTTTCCATTCCGTTATCTGAAAAAGGGAATCAGCTCCTATGATAAAATAATATTCCGTATCCGGATGCTCCAAGGTTAGCTCCGCAAGAGTATCACAAGTAAAGGTTACCCCTTCCCGTTCCAGCTCTAGCGCCGAAAGCTCAAAATGCGGATTGTCCTGAATTGCCAGTTCGGTCATCTTCCTCCTGTCTTCACTGGAAGCAACCTCAAGACTGGCTTTATGCGGAGGCTTCTTGGAGGGCATAAAAAGAATTGAATCAAGCCCAATCTGTTCATATGCATATTCGGCCAGAAATAAATGGCCGTTATGGATTGGGTTAAAGGTACCACCCATAATTCCAATCTTCTTCATATTATTTCATCCTTTCTTATCTTTCGTAAGCCAGGAGTACTTCCCAAACTAAGCCTTGCTTTTCAGTTTCTTATCTTCAGGAAGGACAATTCTCTTCTTATCCTTTGATTCTCTATATAATACAATCTTCTTACCGATAATCTGCACCAGTTCAGAATGTGTACGTTCCGCCAGGGTATTTGCCAGAACATTGATATCCTCTGTACAGTTCTTCAGTACATTAATCTTGATCAGTTCCCTTGCTTCCAGTGCTTCCGATACACCTTCGGTAATTTCCGGGGTCAGGGATGATTTGCCGATCTGATAGATCGGATCCATAGTCATCGCCAGCCCTTTCAGATATGCACGCTGTTTCGTCGTCATAATCTGCTCCTTTCCTAATGATATGTTATGACATATCCAGACTCATGAAACCTTCGGTTTCATTCGTTGATTATTATAAGTAACCCTTCGGGGTTACTTATAATAATCAAATTCTAATCCATACATACGAACTGTATCTCCCTCTTCGATTCCGAGGGCTTCCAGCTCCTCCAGTATGCCGTTTTCCCTTAAGAAGCGCTGAAAGAAGGTAAATCCCTTCTCAGAGTCCAGATTAGTGTAGCCGAGCATTCTCTCGATTCTCGGGCCTTCCACCGCATACTTGTGCTCCTCTTCCTTCCATACCTCGTAAGGCTCTTCGGATTTCATCAGCTCCTCGGGGAAGAATTCTCTCTCGAACACAACAGGAGTCCGATCCAACTGATCCAGCATTTCCTTCACGTGATATAGAAGCTCCTTCACTCCCTTGCCGCTGACTGCGGAGATCGGGAACACTTTAATTCCTTGTGGTTCAAAGGTATCCTTGATTTTTCTGATTACCTCTTCCCCTTCTTCTCCGTAGAAAACATCGGTCTTATTGGCTGCGATCACCTGTGGACGGCTGGCCAGCTCGGCGTTATAGGAAACCAGCTCTGAATTAATCAGCTTAATATCCTCAATCGGATCTCTGCCCTCTGTGGAGGCTGCATCCACCAGATGAATGATCACCTTCGTTCGTTCAATATGGCGCAGGAATTCATGTCCAAGTCCAAGACCCTCCGATGCCCCCTCAATTAGACCAGGAATATCCGCAATGACGAAGCCGTCTCCGCCTTCCAGATCTACGACACCCAGATTGGGGCTGGTGGTCGTAAAATGATAGTTACCAATCTTCGGCTTTGCATTGGTCACTCTGGCTAAGAAGGTCGATTTACCGACATTCGGGAAGCCTACCAGACCTACATCCGCAATTACCTTAAGCTCCAGGATCACCGTCATCTCCATGGCCTTCTGACCGGGCTGCGCATATTTTGGCACCTGCATCGTTGCCGTGGCATAATGCTGATTCCCTTTACCGCCACGTCCGCCACGCAGAATGACTTCCCTTTTATTTGATTCGGACATATCGGCAACCACCTTGCCGGTGGTCTTCTCCTTGATCACCGTTCCCGGAGGCACCTTACAGATCAGATCCTCGCCGTTCCTGCCGGTACAGTTTCTCTTCCCGCCGCTTTCCCCGTCCTGGGCAGCATATTTTCTGATATACCTGTAATCTGCTAAGGTATTCATTCCTTCATCCACTTCAAAAATCAGGTCACCGCCCTTACCGCCGTCTCCTCCGTCCGGTCCACCGGCAGGAACAAAAAGTTCTTTCCGGAAGGATACATGTCCATCTCCGCCCTTGCCGGACCTGATATAGATTTCTGCTCTGTCTGCAAACATTCTAAAACCTCCGTTTTCCTCTTGTTCACTTTGCTCGCATTCGCCCTTGCGCATCTAAGCAATCTGCCGGCCGGGATGTTCGCCGAATCCGTCCGATTGATAGGATCAGTTTCATTTATTTACTATTATTACTTAATCTACTTCAGATTATTTCCTAAAGTATGTCTATAATTAAATCAAAGCCGTCAAGCCTATTATAATCACAAATCATGGTAAATTCAACCTGAACTAACGTGCATAAAAGAACCCCAAATCCTTTCAGAATTTGGGGTCATTACCGAAATCGGGTTGAGTCATTACATGCACTGCTATGCAGTAAATGAATTACTTGCTCTCTACAGGGTAAACACTTGCCTGTTTCTTATCCCTGCCTTTTCTTTCGAATTTGACAACACCGTCAACCAAAGCAAATAATGTATCATCGCCGCCGCGTCCAACGTTAACTCCGGGATGGA
>JAEZHX010000264.1 GCA_023436765.1 Bacillota bacterium | reverse complement strand
CCCCGGGGACTTAAGGATTGCTTACATTTTGTATAGGACAGCTTCCCGACTGCATCAAAGATCACATCATAGGTTTCGCCATTCTTCGTAAAATCCTCCGCCGTATAATCAATGACCTGATCTGCACCAAGCTCCTTAAGCATAGGAAAATTACATGCACTGCATACTCCGGTTACCTTAGCCCCATAGTGCTTACCGAGCTGTACAGCATAGGTACCTACTGCTCCGGCGGCCCCGTTAATCAATACCCTTTGCCCTCATTCGAGCTTAGCCTTATTAATCAGGAAATTATATGCTGTTAGCCCTCCGTCACTTAAAGCTACTGCTTCATCAAAATCTACCGAGTCCGGTTTGGGTAAGAGTACCGCATCTTCCTTGATTTTGATGTATTCCGCGTAAGCACCATACTTTAGTCCAGCTGAGCCAAACACACAGTCATTTACCTTAAACCGCTTCACCCTATCCCCTACCGCCTCCACAACTCCCGAGAACTCCACACCCAGGATTTTAAGCTTCGATTTCTTACCGCTGAACATACCGGCAAGAGCCGAAGAGCCTGAGCTGCTGATGCAATCCGAGGCTGTAACCAGGGCGGCTGAGATTTTAACCAGTACCTCATCCTCTTCGATTGATGGAGTGGCTATCTGGATTAAATTAAATACTTCTTCGGGATATCCCTGTCTCACATAATTCATTGCTTTCATATCACTTCATCCTCTCCATAATATTCGTTATGATTTGTATGGCTGTTGGCTCCAATATATCAGAAATCAAGTGATCCGATTAGCTACTTTAGTATGATTATTTTTTTCTCTTGATATAAAAGAAAAGATGGATACTCTGTGACAGCATCCATCTGAATACTAAATCATTTTTATAATAAGTCCAACTCACGGGCTCGTTTGATCGCTTCCGTTCTGCTCTTCACCTCCAGCTTACCGAACAGGTTCTGGTTATATCCCTTGATAGTGCTTAATGCCAGATACAGCTTGTCACAAATCTCCTGATTTGATAATCCGTCGGCAATCAGACGCAGAATCTCCAGTTCCCGCTCACTTAATGGCTCTGCCAGACTGCTAGCGCATTTCCCTAATTCTTTGTCCTTAAACTTCTGCGATATCCTCTCCGATGCATTACCGGATACTCCAGGCTTATGTTTGATTGCTTCTATTATCTTATGGGTAAACTTTGACCGGGCTGATGCTTCTTGGTTACTCACCAAAAGCTCTATAAAAGGTTCACCTGCTTCCATAAACGGATCTATGTACTCCTCCGGTTCGGAAAAACGAATCGCTTCGGTTAAGCTTTCCTTAGCCACTTTCTGATACCCTGTGCTATGACTGGCGATTGTCCGCAGAACGAGGAGCTCTATGACGTATCTATTCCATCCCCTTACCCGGGCTTTTTCCAGCAGATGTTCTATCATATCTATAAGAGGTTGTGTGTCTTTCCTTTGACGCAATTCATTCTCTGCCAGACAGACTCTTATCAGAGTGATCTGTTCATATAAATGAAGATACTCCGGCTCATCTGTCATTGAAATTCTGCTTTCTTGCACCCAGGCCAAAGCCTTAGACATCCTTCCCTGCTTCAGGTATAACCTGGCTTTTCGCGCTGCTAACGGCTGCAGATCCGGTATCGGATTCCTATAATAGTAATCTTCCGCCACACTTAGGTACTCCAACGCTTCCTCATAGGCTTCCTCAATTTCCATTCTCTGTGCCTTTAATAACATCCATTGATAACGCCAGTTCGGCAATGCTGAGGCTTCTCCTGCCACCCTGCTTCGTTCCATAAGTTCATCCCCGGCATTCCATTCCCCTTGCCAGAATTTGATTCTGGCAAGCCCTAGATAGAAGCTTGCAATCGGAAGCTGATACATCTTATCCTCTCCCTGTGCTGACTTTATCATCTTCTTTAAGAATTCCTCTGCCAGAAGGAATTTACCTTGCTCCATTCTGAGATCTGCCAACACTACGGCAACCATGATCTCCATCTGTTGACTCAATAGTCCTTGCGCAATCGTTTCATATGCCGTCTCCAGATCTCCGTCCGCCCACAGGGATAAACCCAGCAGTGTCTTCACAATTTCTCTAGTAAAAAGATCCTCCTCCGGCAGCAGATCACGAGCCTGCTTCGCATACCGGATAGCTCCCTTGATATCTCCCAGCGCGGAGGCCTTATAAGCCCTGGCATTGGAGATCGTAGCGGGAAGCTTTCGATATTGCTCCTGATCGATAACAATAATACCGGAGCTAACCCCCTCCTGTTCTTCCTTCTCTAATCTATCCATCCCCTGTTCGGCATATAACAGCATGGGTTCACTCTCTTCCAGCTCACCGGCATCCAGTAACGCCCACGCATAACCGATACAAAGAACAGGCCTGTTATATATTATATCCGTAGGAAGCATCTTCACCCATCCGAGCCAGACATTATTCTGTAAGCTCTGATCCATCCCTGACCATTCCAGTTCAATGATATCTGCCGCCTTTTCATAATCCTTCACAGCGATATAGTGTCGAATTGCCTCTTCCGTATAGCCCTTCTCCTCAAACCACACTGCCGCACGCTTATGTAATAGCGCAGCCTCCGGTGACAATGATCCGTCCCTGTACCATCTTTGGCGGAGTAATTCACAGAACAGATGATGAAAACGAAACCATATTCTCTCATTATCCAGAGGTACGAGAAACAGATTGGCTGATTGAAGATGTTCTAATATACCTTGGCTTGAGGTACGTTCTTTTTCCAGCATAACATCGCACAATTCACCGCAAAAGCGGTCCAATACCGAGGTTTTCAATAAGAACTGTTGAATCTCTTCCTGCTGCCGTCTAAGGACTTCTTCCATCAGATAATCCATGATATAGGTATTTCCTGCAGAGGTTCGCTCCAAGGCGTCACGAATATTCGGGTTACTCTGCATGGATAAAGCAGCCAGTTGTATCCCGGCGATCCAGCCCTCTGTGTGCCTTTCCAGAATTTCAAGCTCCTGCTCAGTGACATTAAGTCTCATCCGATTTAAATATTGTGCAATTTCAAATTGCGTAAATCTAAGTTCTGTATCTCTTAATTCCAGGAGTTGATTCCTTGCCCTCAGCTTCGCGATAGGTAACCTTGGCTGTTCCCTTGTGGTGATAATTAGGCACACATTCGGAGGCATGTAATTAATAAAGTATTCCAATGCAGCATTGATCTCGAGTTTATTGATGAAATGATAATCCTCCAGTACATAGATAAACCTGTAAGATAGTGCAGCTATTTCGTTCATTGCTTCGGTCATCACTGCTTCCATACTTATAGATTGGTGGGAAGAAAGCACCTCGAATGCTTTGCTGCCTAATCCCTCATCCATCGTTTGTAAGCCTGCGATGAAGTAGGTTATGAATGTTCTGATCTCATTATCTCTTTCATCCAGAGACAGCCAGGTAACCGGATGACTATTAACAGACAGATATTCACTGACCAACGTCGTCTTGCCAGAGCCGGCGGGCGCACATAGTAATATCACTCTGTAATCCTTCCCGTCGCACATTTGCCTGATTAGCTGAGTACGCATAACCGTCTTATCGTGAAGCTTTGGAACATGAAATTTCGTCGTCAGTATAGGTACAGACATCACAAACCCTCCAAACTCTTTGTTGTTACCACCAAATTTTATCCATGTTCCAGTTTATACCATTTAGTAAATAATACCAATCCATGCCTGATTTGTCAAATTCTATTCGGTGAATGATATAAATCATACTCTGAATAAAGAATTCGCCAAATGAAATTCCGAAGAAATAATGCTCGGATTCATTTGGCGAATCATCTATAGGAAGGGGGAGTAGAAGAAAGCGTAAGTTATATATTCTATCTGGTTTCTTTTATATCTGAAATCTTTCAACCAGTTCAAGAAGTTCAGCCGCTCCTGCAGCATTTTCATCTGCAATCTTGGTTTCTTCCATGGTTTTTTCAACCACATCAACTGTTTTTTCTGCGATATCCTGTATACCCTTAGAGCTTTCATTCACTGTGGTTGCTACTTCATTCATCGCGATAGTAATACTGCTTACCGAATTATTTAAGAGCTCAGCAGAGGCTTCAAACTCAGACATCAGATTTTGGACAAAGATTGCATCTTCATTATACTGTCCGCTGATCTGTGTTAGTTTCTCATAATCCCGCAAAACATTCTGATCGATAAAGTTCAGAATGGCTTCCGAGCTCTCCCTCATAGCACCAACCGATGTATATACATTATTCACTATCTCATGAATTCCTGAAGCAGTCTTAGAGGATTGCTCGGCTAATTTCCTGATCTCACTGGCAACTACAGTAAAGCCTTTTCCTGCTTCTCCGGCTCTGGCTGCTTCAATTGCCGCATTTAAGGATAATAGATTTGTCTGGCTTGTAATCGAAAGGATGGTATCAGCCAGCACACTGATCTGCTGAATACGGTTCGAAGCTTCGATGGCTCTTTCCATTTTGTTCTTTACTTCTTCATATAGATTCTTCGTATTTTTGGTGGATTCAACAGCATCCTTTTTTAATTTTACAGCTCTGCCAGTGATCTGACCGGATACATCAGCTCCATCCTTTGCTCTTTTTGCAATCGCCGCAACTCTTTCATTGATTTCTATCGTTGTTGCGGTAATCTCTTCGGAGGCCGCTGCTGTTTCCTGCATTCCTGCAGATAATTCCTCTGTTGTAGCCGAATTATCATTTGCATTCTCTTGAATTTGTTCTGAGATTAACTCTATTTTTTCCGCATTATTCATTACCGTATGGGAAACACTCTGGAGCTTTCCTACGATTTCTCTCAGCTCTTTCCTGGTCTGGAAGGTTGCCCTGGTGATAATGCCGATTTCATCCTTATATTTTTCCAGATACAGAAAGCTCTCATCATAAACCAGATCCAGCTTTGCTGTTTTATTGATTAGCTCCGTCAATTTGAGGATCGGGGAGGTGATCCTGTTTGATATCACCAGCCCTATGCATAATGCAATGAAAGCGATGACTATTCCAAAGGTTATAATTGCATTTCTGACATTGGTTACCGGCCGCATCACTTCTTCCATATCCCCGGTGATGACTAAGATCCAATTTGTTTCAGGTATGATCTGATAGGCAGCTGCCTTCTTCTTTCCCTGAAATACATAATCGATCGCTTCCGGTTCAACCACTTCACCGGCCTGTACTCTTTTTACCACCTCTTTGACCTGTGCATTTTCCACCGGCTGTCCGATTTTCTCGGCAGTGGGATGGTACAGCATCGTTCCATCCTCGTCCACCAGATAAGAATAGCTGGACTTGGTTCCAAGGACTTTTGCATTTTTTAATGAACTCATAAAGCTTTCGGCCAGTACTGCCGAGGTTACGAAACCGATCAGGCGGTCCTCCACTTTCACAGGATAACTAAGTGCTACGACATAAGCACCTGTGGATTTCGATTTAAGAGTATCACTGATGGTCGGGTTTCCGGTAGTCAGCACCTGATTCGCGTATGCTCTGTCACTTAAGTTTTTACCGACCATACTGATATCACTATCCGCTACGATATTGGCCTTGGTGTCAACCATAAAAATGTGCTCCAGATTGCCTGCCTCCGTAGAGATTTTCAGCAATTTTTTATTAAAATCCTTTAGAGAATTAGGGTCGGCTGCTTCTCCGGCAAAAACTTGTGTCAGTATTTCTGTCACTTCCTTCTCTTCAGCTACCAAAGCAAGCTTTCTCATTTCGTTTTCAATCAATGCCTTCAACATATCTGCTTTATTCAGATTTGATTCCAGCATAGAAGTCTTTGTCATGCTTTCTATGGTGCCGGAGGATTTTACTAAGGAAAGACCTCCAACAAATAATACGGAACAAATGATCATACTAATGATTGTTATTGATATCTTTAGTTTTATTGACATGTTCTCTTCTCCTCCCTCATACATTAACCGCCTATGTATTCCATTGCTCATTCATCTTCTGCAAAATCTCATATTCAGGAAGAGGCTTGCTGAACAGATAACCCTGCATCTTATTACATTTATGTTTTATCAAGTAGTCCCTTTGTTCTGATGTCTCAACACCTTCCGCGATAACACATAAATCAAGGTTTCTTCCCAAATTTACGATCAAATCGGCAAAGGATTTATTCTGTTCCTGTTCTGTAATTGTATCAATGAATACTTTATCAATCTTCAACGTCGTAATCGGTAGTACTTTCAGGTAGTTCAGCGAGGAATATCCCTTACCAAAGTCGTCCAGAGCAATTTTGATCCCTTTCGCTCGCAGTAATTTCAATTTACCGGCAATGCTTTCATAGGATTCCATTAAGATCGACTCCGTGATTTCAAGCTCAACGTGTTTTGCATTGATCCCTGCTGTATTGATGGTATCCATGACCATGTCCACAAATTCATCCTGAAGCAGCTGGAGCATGGAAATGTTAACTGCGATGTTCAAATGTTCATAGCCAAGCTGATGTAACCTTTTTAGAAAGGCGCAGGCTGTCTTTAAAACCCACATACCAATCGGAATGATCAGATGGGTATCTTCTGCAATCCCAATGAACCTGTTCGGAGAGATCATACCCAGCTCCTGGTTATTCCAGCGGAGCAATGCCTCAAAGCCTGTAATACGGTCCGTATCCAAATCAAATTGTGGCTGATAATGTAATTCGAATTCATTATTCACCATAGCAAACCATAAGTTCTTCTCTATCTGCATTCTTTCTTCGAGCACTTCATTCAGCGGTTCATTATAAAATACGATCCGGTTTCTTCCATTTTCCTTTGCCTTATAGACAGCAATATCAGAATTCTTCAGTAAGGTATCCACATCAATGCCATGCTCCGGATATATAGAAACACCGATGCTTGCGGTAATAAAAATACTGTTCGCCTCTACAGCCAAAGGAGTTTTAAAGGCTTTGATCAAATTAACAGCACACCGTTCAATCTCATCCTTTTGATTGAATTGTTCAATTAATATAATGAATTCATCTCCGCTGATCCGAAATACTGCTTCTGTTCCGACCTGATTTGTCAGCCGTTCACTGACTTTCAATAACATAGCATCACCAAAGGAATGTCCCATGGTATCATTGATATTCTTAAACTTATCAATATCGAAATAGAGAAGAGCGAATTGGCTGACACCCTTTTGCTTCATCAGAAGGTGTAATTTTTTATTTAATGCCAGGCGATTCTGTAATCCGGTCAGCTGGTCGTGATAGGATACATAATGCAATTTCTCCTTATATTCATTGATCTCACTCAGATCCATGTGCATTCCTACGATGCGGTACTCGCTATTATCATTTGCCAGGACTTTCCCTTTTGCTTTAATCCACTTATAAGCACCTGATTTCGTATGGATTCTATATTCACAATAATAGTAAGGCGTTTTATTTCTGATATGTTCGGCTATCGCTTTGTTAACCTTATCCCGGTCAGAAGGATGAATTAAGTTCTCCGGCTGGTCTAGCTCTTCCATATCCTCGGGGCTGAAGCCTGTTATTTCATACCAGCGTTCGGAAAACCATCTGGTCCCGTTTGCTTCCTCCCATATCGCATCATTGGTAGTTTCCAGAAAAACTCTGTATCGTTCTTCACTGTAATGTAACTGCTCTTGATTCTTAAGTAATTTTTCCTGCAGCTGGATAAATGTCTTCTCGCTATGGGATAACTGCTCATTCAGCAGCTCCAGGTCTTTATTTGCCTCATTTACTTTCATATGATTAGCTTCTATGCCGTTCTCCACCCTGCTGATTGATTTCACCACCGAGGAAATGGCAATATAGAGAACCGCGCTCATTACGATGATATAAAACCATCCCTTTATAATGCTGAAAAATGTGATCAATTCATAATCATTTGTCATTTTTTCTAAGATTTTATCAGATAACAATATCCATGCTGCCCCTAACAGCAGATGAATGAGGGCAACTCTCAGGGCTAATTTATAAATTTTATCCCAATCCCGTTGTACATTAGTGTTGACTGCTTTATCTATCAAACAGGGTTCCTCATTCTTTTGTTCTTTACAGGATAGTTTTCGCCCCATAACACCCTCCTACCAAATACTAAAAACCCCTTGCAAAACGTGCGCCCGCGGGGCGCATACTACAAGAAAGGATAACTTTGTATGAAAATAATACAAAATTATCCTTTATTAATGAATGAAATATGTTCTGTTTGTACCCGGAAAAATTTCGGTTATGTAAAAATTTAGCTGTCCTGACTGTGGCGGAATTCTGTCGGAGTTAATCCGGTTATTTTTTTAAACACCTTACTGAAGTACTCTGTATCCTTAAACCCGAGCATTTCAGCAATTTCATAGGTTTTTAGATCTTCATTTAATAATACTTTTGCTCTTTCCATTTTAGCCAGGGTAACATACTCGGTAAACGATATCCCTGTCTTCTGTTTAAAACTCTCACTGATATAGGTTTTGTTCATATACAATCGATCCGCTGCCATGGATAAGGAAATGTCATTGTCAACATTTAACAGTATAAAATTACATACCTGCTTTACGATCCCCTTTTCTTGAAGATCCAGCCTCAGTATCTTGATTAAATGGCTTAACTTCTTTACCGTATCCATAAATATCTGATATAAGTCAGCTAAATTTTGACTTTTTACATGATCAAAGCTTTCATATATCATTGGATCGATAAAGAGCTTAATGTTCGGAAATGCTTTTGTCAATTCTGCAGTAATATCTAGTGTAATATTTTTTAGCAGCCCGGCGAATCGAATAAACTCGCTCTTATTAAAATTAGTCAAGATCCGATTCATCATCTGTTCAATTCCGAGCAGAGATTTTTCATCACCCGCACGAATCAGACTAGTCAGATTAGTAACCTCATCCATTGAGATACGAAGCTCCAAATCCTTCTGCGCTTCTTCAAGCCTTCTGATTCTTTCCTTCTCCAGTCTTTCATTATCAAGTAATGCTTTGGCTCTTGCCAATAGACCGGCTAATTCGTTGGCATCCACAGGCTTAGGCAGATAGTCAAAGGCCCCCAGAATCAAACCCTGCCTGGCATACTCGAATTCACTGAAATCACTTAGCAGCACAACACAGGAGCATAAGCTTCTTTCCACAATAGCGCGCAATAATTCAATTCCGTCAACCTTAGGCATTCTAATGTCGGTAATTACAAGATCTGCCGGGTTATGCTCCAGTTTGTCCAGTGCCTCCTGCCCATTCTGTGCCTCGTCGCTGATGGAAAAGCCCGAAGACTCCCCCCATATTTTAAGTCTTTTCACCTCTGTTCTGACAATATCCCTATCATCTACAATCATAACCTTATACAACGCAATCACCCTGAATACCCTTCATCTCAAGACCATTTCTGCTCGGTAACGTAAAATACACTGTGGCGCCTTTATTTAGCTCGCCTTCGATCCAAACTCTGCCTCCATGTTTTTCAATGATTTTCTTTATCGTAATTAAACCGATCCCGCTGCCTTCGAATTCATCAGTGGTATGTAACCGTTGAAATAACCCGAATAATTTCCCGGAATAGTCCATATCAAAACCAATCCCATTATCCTTCACATAAAATACATATTCCGCTTCCGTTATGGCCGCCCCTGCAACAATGTAAGCAATCTCACGGTTCCTGGTAAACTTAACGGCATTTGAAAATATATTGTTTAACACCTGTTTGAGCATGATCCTGTCAGCTAATACAGTAGGCAATCCTGTTTCAATCTTAAATTCAATCCGCCGGTTAGGAACAGAGTACTTTATTTCGCGAAAGCTGGCAGCAAAAGCTTCATTGCAGTCAATCGTCTCCAGCTGTAATTCCTTTCTGGAGGTGGTGGAATATTGCAGCAGCTTATTGATCATATCAATCATCTCAGCGCAGATATTCCTGATATGGGACAGCATATCGGAAACATCTTCCTTTAACTCCTCCCGATAATCCTCCAGTATTATCTTACTGTAACCGTCCACTGCCCTTAACGGAGATTTCAGATCATGGGAGACAGTATAAGCAAATGCCTCCAGCTCCTGCATCGCGTGATACAAATCGCGGGTCCGATCGATGACCCGTTGTTCCAGTTCAGTATTCAATTTTCCGATTTCTTCAATCGCATTTTTATATTCGGTGATGTTTTCCATTACCATGCCTAATTGATTATTATCTATCCGAAATGCATTTATCAGGAAATACAGCTTACTATCCGGAAAATATGTTTCGAACCGTAGGGGCTTCCCTGAATTCAGTACCTGCTCCAGCTTTTCTAAATCCTTAGCTTGCACCGGCAGAACCTGATTCGACCTTTTCCCCAGGATGTCTTCTTTTTTTAGCTGGGTCTGATGCTCAAAGCTGGCATTCACATTAATAAAACGCACATCTACCAGTCGGTTATTTCTATTCAGAATTGGCTCGAACACGATAAAGCCATTAAGCATTCTGTCAAATAGCTGAGCATACCGCTCCTCACTGGCCATCAGGTTATTCTGCATTATGGTCAATTCATCAAACTGCTGTCTCAGTTCCTCATCCGAAGCAGTCAAATCTTCATATAGGGTCGTTAGCTCTATATTACTGTCATATAATTTCTTTTTCATTCTGCTGATTTTCCTAAGATAGTATAAAAGAATTAATATGAAAGAAATTAAGGCTAGGATAATGAGCAGAGTAGTAATCACAAGGTCTCTGTAGGCCTCAAAAAATGAAAACGGCTTATTTAGTATCTGGCTACCCTTCGGTAGTCTGTTTTCAGGGACAGAGAATCGCTGCAGTTGTTTATAATCAAACAGATATCTGGTCGTCTTTTCTTTCTCGATCGGAATTTGATTTATATCAGTTCCCTGTAAGATTTTTATGGCCAGCTCCGCAGCTTTCTCTCCCTGCAGCTTACCGCTTAACATACTTCCGCCGATGGCTCCATGGCTCATTCCGAATTCATACAGATGATAAACCGGTACCGGGCTCCTCTGGCTGATCATTTCACTATAATCCTCGAAACCAACAACAGTACCTTCCTCATCCATATAATAGGTAGTGATCAGCACCGCACTATACGATTTAAGCAGGTCAATCTGCTTCAGGATATCGTTGTAGGTTCCGGCATTCAGTGGCGTAACCTTAACATCAGGGGCGATTCTGTTGATCTCCTTCATCGCAATCTCCCCTGTAGAAATACCACTTTCCGTATTATCAAAAACTACCGCTATTTCCTTCAATACCGGGTTAATTTTCAGTGCAGCTTCAATTGTTTTCTCTACATCAATACTCTCTACAACCCCAGTCACATTAGCAGCACCTTCTAATAACTCTTGCACACCACTTTCATTGACACCGCAAAATATGATTGGGGTATCAGGAAATAAAGCTTCTCTGTGATTCAATGCGAATTTCAAAGCGGAGTCATCTGTTGTAATAATGGCATCCAAAGGCTTCTTTGCGTACTTATAGTATAAATTAGAATAGAATAGCTCCAAATTCTCCTCGGTAGGATAGTTCTTCCAATCCATATATTCGATATAAATGGAGATTTTCAAATCAGAATTATTAAGAATATGAATAATTCCCTCTTCCTCATGGTCCGTCCAGCTCAGTCCATTCTGATAGGAATTGATGATTAAAACCTCATTCGTATGCAGTTCTTCTGCAGCTGCATACTCATTTACTCTACTGAGGCCTAACAGGATGAAACAGGGTAATAAACAAATCATTCCTAGGACTGAACTTGGCAAAATAGTTTTTCTCATTAGCACCCCTTATTCAAAAGTACTTAACCGATATGCTCTCTTAGTACCAGCATTCTCACTGGCAAATATTTGATTATGAATATCTTACCATTATTCAATACCATTTTTCAACTAATTTTCCCCATGAATTTCTATAAATGGATTATCATAAATGAATCATTCCTTATCTGGTATCAAGGAATGCCCGTAAAAAAACCGGGAAGCTCTCTTCCCGGCTTGTCCCTTATTTTGTATCTTTTACACTGACACCCATTTTATCGAAGGCTCCAGATGTTTTCTCCAGTAGACCCAGTCATGAACCCCATCGCCCTCTTCATAATAATGTGATATCCCATTGTCCTGCATAAAGGTATGCAGCTTCCTGTTTGATTCAATGAGAAAATCATTTTCGCCACAAACAAAATAGATTTCAGGAAGCTTATTTCCTGACTTTATGAGTTCCTCCATGCAAAATCTCGGGTCCTTATCAGAGAACCGCAGCTTCTTCGGATCCCCAAAAATCTTATTCTGATATGCGGCATCCGAAACCTGATCCGGTATATAATCACCCTTATCAGCTATATTTACCTCGATATAGGCACCTGATAAGCTGATTATTTTGGAGAAGGTATCCGAGTATCTTAGTCCGTTGATCATTGCTCCGTATCCACCCATGGATATCCCTCCGATAAAGGTATCTTCCCGTTTCCCGGATAAGCGAAACATGCTTCTGGTTACCTCGACAAGTTCTTTCCCGATAAACAGGCTCATATTCTCACTCTTATCTATTCCATCCAGATAAAAGGAATTCTCTCCACTCGGGTAAATCAATACCAACTTATACTTTTCCGACAGCTCCCTCAGCTCCTGTATCTGAAGATAATCATGGCAATCACCGCTATACCCGTGCAGCATATACAAGGTTTTTAACTCTCTGCAGGGATTTTCCGAATTGCCCAAAGAAGCTTCCGTCCTACTTTCGGGCAGGTAAGCACAAAAGCTAACATTACGCCTCAGGGACCAGGATTGGAACGTTACATTTACTACAGCCATGGCTCATTTCCTTTCCTAATGTATTCTTTATATATGTACTTCTATTTAGTAACTCATATTCTTATCCGAAAAACAACCTCCTATATTACCGGCTTACTTTATAGTAGGATAAGATTTTTTATATGTCAATCTTAACATACATTATGTTAACAGGATTTTCTATTCCTTTGATAAATATGAAAGAAAATCATCGTGATAATCATAAGCGCAGCACAGGTGAGGTACATCACCCTATAGCTGAAGCGTTCTGATAATTCTCCGCCCAGGATCGGTCCCAGACCCTGACCAATATCAGCTCCGATGTAAAAGGTGCTCGTAGCTACACCAATCCTTCCCGGGTCCACCCGCTTGATACATTCCGTCTGAAGAGATATTTGTCCGGTTCCCTGTCCCAGTGATTTTAACGCAGAGGCCAGAAGCAGCCAGCTTAAAACAGATGCCGTTCCAATCATCACCATGGAGATCGCTGTAATCACTAAAGAAATATTGACAATCAGCGTAAGTCCCTGCCTATCGATAATTCGTCCGATGAACAGGCGAATCGCAAATAGTACGATTGCTCCTACCGAGAAGAAGAGACTAGCGTTTGTTATCTGCCTCTCTTTTGCCAGTAAGATCAGAAACGAACTGATGACTCCGTTACCAAAGGAAAACATACCTCCGACGATTGCATATACAATTACCTCCTTCGCGATCAGGGAATCAACTCTGAGCTTTGTTCTGGTGCTATTGCTACTACCTTTGATTCCGGCTTTCTTAGAGTATGGAAAAAATAACAGCAGCAGACCGGCGATTAAGGATAGCGCTGCGATCAGCAGAAACAGAGGCTGAAAGCCTAATTCATCAGAAATATATACACCCATATTAGGTCCGATCACCTGAGCAATTACCTGACCAATCCCATATAAGCCAATCCCCTCTCCCATCCTCTCCTTCGGAATAAATTCCGATACCAGAGCTATGTTAGCCGTACTGCTGAGTCCAAAAGCAAAGCCATGAAGGATTCTCAAGAAGAATAACATTGGTATCTGATCGGTGAAGGCATAACCGAAAACAGCCAGCGCCATAAGCAGGTTGGCTAAGATACACAGATTTCTTTTATTAAAGATATCTACCGATCTTCCCGCAATCGGGCGGACCAGCAGTGCGGAGATCGAAAATATTCCGGATATCATACCGGCGATCGCTAAGGAATCATTGATCCTAATGGCATAATTGGAAATCATGACATAGACCATATTAAAGCTCATCGCCGAAAACAGACTAATCAGGATCAAATAAATGAAGGACTTATTCCATAGAGTACTCGTAACTTCTTTTTTCTTCATGAGGTACCTCAATTCTAGAGTAAATTTTGCCCTTTCGTTTTAGCTATTAAAATTGCTTTCCTGTAGACTTATCAATCGTCCTTATAAAATAGGAGCTGCATGCTTTACGGCCAGAAGCAGTGACATAAGCAGCAGCCCCAATAGGAGGGAGGTATAATCGTTTAATTACTACATTTATTTCACACGATATCGGAGTACGTTCCAGCTTAACGGTGGAAGTATAACCTGCTCTGTAACCGCAACTTCCCTGGGAACCACCCGATTCGGATTCTTGTAGGTATTCATTGCAAGCGGCTGATCCTCATGTATCTGGATGTGTTGCAGTAGCTCAAACTGCGGGAATTGGAACGCACAATCTAATTCGACACATTCCCTTAAATCAAGATTTACAGCAAATACGGTTACAATACCGTTCTCCTCATCATAGATACCTGCGGTCTGCACAAAGGGCTGTTTTCCATAACGCTCGGTGTCCTTTTGCGGGCTGTTAAGGCCCGGACGCAGTGCAACCCCCTTGGCATAGGTAGCAGCATGCTGGAAAGGATAGAAGGTAGTCTGCCGGAAGGCGCCTCCTTCCGGATCAACACCGATGACACTACCGATCACGATGGACTGGCAGGCAATCTTCACCCGGTCACAGCGGTTCATAAATGCGATAAGGATGCTGCCAAAGAGGCAGGCATCAATCACATTTGCTCCCTCCACACGTTTTCCTGGCTCGGGCGGATTACGCTCGCTCCAGTCGAGTCCTTCTGCCTTGGCTGTCTGACTGGACATCACTCCCCATTCATCAAAGCAGATATTAATCGTCTTATCTGAGTACTTCAATCCCTTCACATAATCTGCAGCGGCACATACCGTATCGATAAAAGAGGTTAAGTCCTGTGCGATGCAGGGGAGATCCTCCGGCGTAAACTGGGAGGGAAATACCGTCCCCTTCACGCTTTCCGGATCATAATTATAATAACGATGCAGGGCAAGATAATCTACCTTATCATAGCAGTGCTCCAAAACAACCCGATCCCATTCCGGGAAGGAGGGATGGGATTTATCATTGGCACAGCTGCCGCAGGCTATCAGCTCAATATCCGGATCAACCGCCCTCATTTGCTTTGCTGCTTCATAAGCGATCCGTCCGTATTCGTCCGCTGTCTTCTCACCCATCTGCCAGGTTCCGTCCATTTCATTGCCAAGACACCACATTTTGATATTATGGGGTTTCTGATGGCCGTATTTCTTACGCAAATCACTGAAGTGGGTACCACCCTCCAGATTGGCGTATTCGATTTCATAGGAAGCCTCCTCGGGTGTTCCCGTTCCGAGATTCACGGCAAGCATAGGTTCTGAACCGGCTTTTCTCACCCAGTCGGTATACTCATCGATTCCCATGTGATTACTGTCTATCTGCTTCCAAGCTTTATCGAAGCGGGCCGGACGAGCCTCCTTGGGTCCGATTCCATCCATCCAGTGATAATTTGATACCAGATTTCCTCCAGGATAACGAATTGCTGTTGACTTTAAATCACGCATCAGCTCCAGAACATCCTTTCTAAAACCCTGCTCGTCCGCAGTGGGGTGCTCAGGGTTATAGATGCAGCCATATACAAGTTCTCTGATTGATTCAATAAATGTACTGAAAATTCGACTATCAACCTCAGCAATAGGAAAATCCCGGTCCAGTTTTAATGTCGCTTTCTTCATTGATTGGTTAACTCCCTCTCTGGTTTGACTTCTATAGTGACACCTTTATTCGTCTGATTTCATGATCTTAATGAAATTACTTTTGATTTATGGTAGCGCAAGAAGCTCTTCCTCTCCTGCTGCCAGGGATATTTTGAAACTGTTCTCGCGGTATATTACTTCCGTATCGATCGGATGCTTCGCACTTATGCCGCACTTAGTTAATCGGCCTCCCTGCCATTCCAGAGAGAGTTCAGCACCGCCACGTACACATAAGCCACTGATGCTGCCCTCCGGCCAGCTTATCGGAAGAGCCGGTAATAATACGATCCGCTCAGCCGTACTCTGCACCAACATTTCAGCGATTCCTGCCGTAGCGCCGAAGTTACCGTCGATCTGGAACGGGGGATGATTATCAAACAGATTCGGCAGGGTGGACTTAGCAAACAGCTGCATCAGATGATGATAGGCGTTTTCCCCATCCCATAGCCTTGCATACATATTGATGATCCAGGCACGGCTCCAGCCGGTATGTCCGCCTCCTTCAGCCAGTCTTCGCTCCAGGGTAACCCGTGCTGCCTCAGCTAGTTCAGGTGTTTTGTCCCTGGTGATCTGGGACGACGGATGAAGTCCATATAAATGAGAGATGTGTCGATGTCCCGGTTCCATTTCTTCATAGTCTTCTTCCCATTCCATAATATTGCCGTGTCTGCCGATCCTTGTGGGAGCGAGCTTGTCCATCGCTTCCCTAAACTGTACTGTCAGCTCATCCTGTTCCTCCAGAAGCTCGGCTGCCTTGATACACTGGCCGAATAAATCCCTCAGAATCTGGTTATCCATCGTAGGACCCACGCATATCGCACCATACTGGCCATTGGGAAGAATATAGGTATTCTCCGGTGATACGGAAGGACAGGTTTTCAGGTACCCCTTATCCTCGATTAAGAAATCCAGGAAGAATACCGCCGCCTCCTTCATAATCGGATAGACTTCTTCGAGAAACCTGATATCCTTGGTATATTCATAATGCATCCACTGATGGGTGCACAGCCATGCTGCTCCCATGACCCAGTAGGAGGCCGGTATCCAGATATCCTGAACTGCGGTATCCCCCCAGAGATCGGTATTATGATGAGCAACAAAGCCTCTGCAGCCATACATTATCTTCGCAGTGACCTGCCCGATCGGAAGCATCCGTTTGATCAGGTCGAACAGGGGCAGATGACATTCCGATAGATTGCAGACCTCCGCAGGCCAGTAATTCATCTCGGTATTGATGTTAATGGTATATTTAGAATCCCAGGCCGGAGTAAAATCCTTATTCCATATCCCCTGGAGATTTGCAGGAAGTGTTCCTGCTCTGCTGCAGGAGATTAACAGGTATCGGCCATAATCGAAGTACAGCTTTGCCAAACCAGAATCGGCCTTCCCGTTCTTGGCGTTTTCCAGGCGTTCCTCCGTAGGCAGCTCATCATAAATCTCAGTACCGGGAAGCAGAAAGGTTACTCTGTCATACAACTCCTTATGTACTTTCCTATGGTGTTCCTTTAATTCTTCATAACAATATCCCGACGCGTCTTGTAATAGATTGATTAGCTGCTGCTTCAGGTCTGTATAACGGAATGTGGTACCCGCTGTGAACAGCAGCGTCACTGCATCAGCAGCCTTCACAATCAGGTGCTCTCCGATGACTTCGCAGGTCCCACCCTCATTCACTGCCTTAAGCAGCATGGAGAAATCTGAACCTCCCTGTCCGAGATTCCCGTTGAGAAAGATGGTATCCTTCCCCAGACTGCCCACCTCATCATAATATCTGCCACGGCTGAGCATGGCGGAAAAGGATATCTTCGCTTCCTCCGATGCAGTTAAGCGTATCGCCAGTAACTCATCGGCAGCAGTCAGGAAGGCTTCCCTGACATATTCCACTCCTGCGCTCCTAAATTGTGTTCTATGAACTGCCTCGTCAAGAGATAAGCTTCTTTCATATGCCTCCGGGCGGTCTGTCATCCCCTTGAAGCTTATGGTTATGTCCCCGAGGGTCTGATAATGTCTCTGGCTTTGCGGGGTACCCGACAGCGCATAGGACATCAGCTCCTCAGCTTCTCTGATCTCACCGTTTAATAATAATTGCCGGATCTCGGGCAGCTTAGCTAAGGCATCCGGATTGTTGCGGTCCACATGTCCCCCATACCAGACACTGTCTTCATTCAGCTGTATCCTTTCTGTCTCCACGGAACCGAATAGCATTGCTCCCATTCGTCCGTTACCTAGCGGTAACGCTTCCTCCCAGACGGAGGCAGGCTTTCTATACCATAGTTTACTCATTTATGATTACTCCGTTACTTTTTCAGTCAGATGTAACTGTTATTTTTTCAAATTTTCTATGGTTCTATCTATCATAAATTTTATAAAGGGTGTTTCCTCCGCGATCTCCGGGCTCGCTCCCTCGGTGCCGAATACCATGTCACAGGGGGTCTCCTTCGTATAAGGACTCCAGTATGGTAGATCGGTTCCATCCGCATCCTTACCGTTCGGATCTCCGTTTTTGATAAAATTGCAATAGTAATTACACATTTGGCGAGCAAGATCATAATGCTTACCGGTAAAGGGTCTCCAACATTTTGCTAAGGTTTCAAAGAAGAACCACAGGTCAACTGAATGGAAGTTACCCGGCTTATCCCAGCCCGGGACATCAGTAGCTACGCGATAATAGTAACAGTTCTGTCCCCTGCCGGATTCCTGATTATTCAGGAACTCGCTCTTGATACTGCTTTCCAGTCCGCTGAAGGTAGCATATTTATTTCCTTCCTTTTTCCAAGCTTCCTTAAAGCGAAGGAATTCCTCCGTATAGGGGCCAAACAGTTCCTTTGCTTTGTGGACAAATTCTTCCTCCGAATCCGCAATAATAGAATTAAGAAATTCATCCGAGGTATTTCCGGACATCACCGGAACCATGGCATGTCTGTTCTGCATGTAAAGCGATAGAGGGTTGCCGATACAGAATTTACCGTCTATCACATTCCACATCATTCCATGGGTCTTGTAGAACTCCGAATACTTATCGCGAAGATAGAAGGCATCCAACTCCCTGGCCTCCTTCAGGCTCTTAACTCCGATATAATCAAAAAACTTTATTCCCATCTGCTCAGATTCCGAAAGTGTCTTAAGCTCGCCAATCAAGATATCCTTATAGGGGCTATAAATCATGGCGCTTTGTATAATGGCTTTTTGAAATAATCCGAAATTATCCGGGCAGGTCATCTGTGCTAATACACTTCCACCGCCTGCAGACTGTCCGGCAATTGTGATGTTATTCGGATCACCGCCAAAGGCACTGATATTCCTGATGACCCACTTCAGGCCTGCCTGTTGATCCAGATGTCCGAAATTAGCAGGTGCCTCAGGTGCCTCCGCTGTTATCTCAGGATGAGTCAGAAAGCCAAATACGTTGATTCGATAATTGACCGTAACTACAACCACCCCACGTCTGGCGATCCTTTCCCCGTCAAACTCCATCTCTGCGGGATATCCCCACTGCAGAGCGCCGCCGAAATACCACACCAAAACAGGCAGCTTCTCCTCTGTACTCTTTGCATTGGTCCATATATTGAGATAGAGACAGTCTTCCCCCATGTCAATATCGGGATCCACATGCCATTCTCTGCAATAGATATCCGTTCCGAGGCCAGGAGTGTCCTGTACGGAGATCGGAGCAAACCGATAAGCCTCCAGGGTTCCCTCCCAATTCTGACAGGGCTGCGGGGCTCTCCATCTGTTCTCTCCTACAGGAGGTGCCGCAAAAGGAATCCCTTTAAAAGCAGTAATCCTTGGATCTGCTGCTTCTATCCCCCTTACCAATCCATTTTCCGTTTTCGCTGTTCTGATCATATCATATCCTCCAATATGCTATCATTTATCCTTAAGATCCGGCTAAGTTCCATGTCTGTTTCAATCAATGACATGGCATTTATCTCGCTTCTGCCTCTTTGTCAATCGTTTTACCTGATATAATCATTATATTTTATAATTTGTCGTGTTGTCAACAGTATAATATTAATATTTTGTGTGTTATTCACTATATAAATTCTGACATTTTCACTTATTTGTGCATTTTAATATACTTTACTGGTTATATTTGGTAGTTAAACGTTTTTCCAGTATCAAATACAGAATTTGCCCCGCTTTTTACAAAAAACCCCCTGCAATGACTTCACTTACTCCGCCAAAGCAGGGGGTTTTCGATATTGATATTCAT
>JAEZHX010000262.1 GCA_023436765.1 Bacillota bacterium | reverse complement strand
CACCCCTTTGGTCTAAAAAATAAAGCCTGTCGAGCAATCGACAGGCTTATTGTAATGCTCATATAGCTTATCTGTTTTTGTTACGACGTTTTCTGAGATAATCCATACATACCAGTGCGGAACCGCTGAGCAGCATCGGGATTCCGTAAGCTAATCCCGGAATATCTCCTGTCTTCGGAACCGGGCCGGCCTCCTCCGTCTCCTCCCAGATTGCGTACAGAACGATATCTTCGTTTACTGTGATGGTATCCTCTGATATGACATCGCCATCAGGTGACTGCGCCCAGCCGAGGAAGGTGAAATTACCATAATCGAGGCCGGAACCATCTGCAAGCTCGGCCACAGCACCCTCGGTATACTCGTTATCATCCACCGGGGCCTTACCTTTTCCACCGTTCAGATCATAGGTGATGGTGTATCGTGCTTCTTCCGGAAGTGCCTCATCGGGACCTTCCCAGAGTGCGGTAATTGTAATATCATCGGTGACATTGCTGTAATCCATATCCCAGTCCTCGAAGGTATAACCCTCCTTCTCAAGAATCGGCTCTACAGCAGAACCACCGTACTCTACCTTCTGCACTAATTCTCCACCGCCGGTTCTGGTACCTCCATCGGGTTCAAAGGTAACATTAAGCTTCTTCAGAGACCAGAGAGCCTTTACAGCCATATCCTTCGTTACTTTGGAAAAATCACTGTCCCAGTTATCAAAGACATGATTTTCATAGGCAACAATTGGAGCTGTGGCAGCGGATCCCGATTCAATCTTCTGTATCAGCTCTCCGCCGCCGGTACGGGTGCCCCCATTCGGATCGAAGGTTACGGTGTACGGATTCCAGATTGCAGTTACCTTCAGGTCGGCTGTAATCGTATCATAGGGAACATCCCATCCTGCAAAGGTATAACCTTCCCGGGTAACTTTTGGAGCATATGCTCCGTCACCTTCCGGTACATACTGCTTCAGTTCACCACCACCGGTACGGGTACCGCCGTTCGGATCAAAGGTTACGGAATACGTCGTAACAGGAACCGGAGTAATAGTGGGAGAAAGTGATGGGTACCAGATTGCATTTACCGTGATATCACCGACAAACTCACCAAAGGTTCTGTCCCAGCCCCCAAAATCGTATCCGTAACGGTATAGTACAGGCGCTATGGCTCCATATCCTGCCGGGACTGACTGTACTAATGCACCACCGCCGATGCGGGTACCTCCATTCGGATTAAAGGTTACTGTATAGTTCGTAGGAATTTCGGATTCAGTAAATACTGCATCTGCACGGTCCACACCAAGCGTCCATAGATCAATCGGATTGGTGTCACCATAATCCCATTCCCCCACCAGGAACCATCGTTCAAGATCAGCACCTGGAGCAGGCACTGCTGTTGCAATTGCCCTTATATTTTCATAATTACGACGATCCAGGTATAGCTCAACATAGCCACTATTATGAGCGGAGACTTTTATGATACCTTCTACAAAGTATACTTGAATGTTGGATAATCTGTTAGTGTCGCATTTGAAAACCATCAAACTCTTCTGACTGGGCAGTTCCAAGCTGGTCAAATTATTGTCTTGGCAGTAAAGCTCTCCAATCAAAAAGGAACCGTCTAAATCCAATGAGGTAAGCTCATTATTATTGCAATACAGTGTCATCAGCCCAGTTGAGTCATTAATCACTAGGGAAGTAATCTTATTATTACTGATGTTAACATATTGCAGTTCAGTGAGATTACTCAGGTCTAGAGAACCTGCCAGAGTCTTTCCCGACCATTCACCACCATGACCGATGGAAGTAATCTTCTTAGGAGTTTCGGAACTCCATCTTACTCCGGTCCAGGTTTGGGGGTCGTACTGATCATACCCTGTATTACTTATCATATCACCGTTTGATTGACCCGTGGTTCCGGAATCTTCATTTAAATAGTCCTGAAGTGTATAATAATCAGTTGCATTGTAAATTGCTAAAGCTTCTTCATCTGTAGCTCCTGCAGCTTGTGCAGGATACATGGCAGCTAACATCATAAATGCCAGCATCATGCTTAAATATTTCTTTAAGCTCCTCATCTTGACTCCTTTCATTACCAATCACTGTCGTTTGTTTTTTATCAGGAGTACTTTTAAAAAGGATGGTATATTTCCTTGGGCTTGGCATATATTTACATTATATGTAATTCTATGCAGAGTATTCTTGCATTCCTTTGATGGAATGCACATTTATGATGCTAATAGAATAATTGGTACCAGAAAACACTAAAACTAAACCATTGCATGTGGATAATCATATTGTAAAATTTTACAGGATAGGATAAACTAGTCTTAAAATGGTTGACAAATGTTCATAATACTATAAAATATGTAGTATAACGATAGATCGTTTAGGTACGTTTAGGCGGGGAAAAAGTATGAGAGTAATAGCAGGTAAAGCCAGACGGTTGCAGCTTAAGACACCGGAAGGTTTCGAAACACGACCGACGACTGACAGGACAAAGGAGACTCTGTTCAATATATTAAATCCTTACTTAGCTGACGCTGACTTCTTAGATATTTTCTCCGGAAGCGGAGCAATTGGAATCGAGGCATTATCCAGAGGTGCGAAATACGCTGCCTTTGTTGATGATGGAAGATCGGCCATTGACTGTATCAGAGCTAATCTTAAGACCACAAAACTGGATTCCCAGGCAGAGGTCTATGCCATGTCGGCTCTGGAAGCAATCCGTGCTTTAGAGATTAAGGGGAAGGTTTTTGATGTTATATTCATGGATCCTCCCTATCATCAGATGCTGGAGAAAGAAGTGCTTATCGCCTTACAAAACTCCAATATCATATATTGTGATACCATTATTGTTGTGGAAGCTTCCATTAAGACAAGCTTTGAATATCTTGAACAGACGAAGTTCAGGATTTACAAGCAGAAGGAATATAAGACAAACCAGCATGTCTTTATCGAGATGAAATGATGGACATGCCATAGGAAAGGAATAAAATGAAAATAGGAATATACCCCGGAAGTTTTGACCCGATTACACTTGGACATCTTGATATTATTATCAGGGCCTCCGGTTTGGTGGATCAGCTGACAATCGGCGTACTTCGGAACAGCTCTAAGAGACCGCTATTCACAGCAGATGAACGGGTTGAATTGATCGAGCGGGTAATCAGAGCATATC
>JAEZHX010000260.1 GCA_023436765.1 Bacillota bacterium | reverse complement strand
CTGCCACTCGAAAGTAAGATAAAGGTTACCAACCTTTGGCTCCTCGCCAATAGCTCCAAAAGTGGAAGGATTTCGTCCCTCACCGGTTCGCACCGACCACCGGCTCTCTGAAGAATTCTGAAATCGTAGCTTTTATCATCGCTATATACTCTTTATTTTTACCAATTATAACCCCTTTTATTGCTTTCCGCAAGCAGAAACTTTTGGATTGCTTCTATAGATATCGTGGGACCCCCTTTTATAGACGATGATATAGATAATTGTGCATTTTTCCCACAAACAAAAGTTTTATCTATAAATTTTTATACAAGTTGTTGACAGGAGAGATCTTGAGTGGTAATATCTACTTGTAACAAATATATTGTATCCAATATCCAAACAATAAACATTGGAGAAGAGCTAAGGAGGTAGCAAAAATGAAAAAATCAATATCAAGGTTATTGACACTAGTTGCAATAACAATGATATGTTGTATTGCATTAATAGGATGCAGTACACCAAAGCAGAATGTGCAGACCGATGGAACAGCAAAGGATGGACAGAAGGTAGAAACGAATGCAGAAGATAAGAAGGATGAGACAAAAAGTACGGATACTGTGAAGGACAACACTTCGGAGCCGGCAGCTGATTCGAAATTGCCAATCAGTGGTATTGGGGCCATTGTCAGCACAGAGGTAAAAGCAGCAAGCTCTTATAAAATTGGTTATATTGCAAAGAATACAACAAACCCTTACATGGTTGCCCAGGCAAAGGGTGTTGAATATGCCGGTGAGGTTATGGGGTTTGAGGCCATCACACAGGCACCTGCCACAGCAGATAGCGTGGAAGAGCAGGTTAAAATTATGGAAGACATGATTCAACAGGGAGTTAAGGCAATTATCGTGCATTGTGCCGACTCCAACGGTATTATGCCCGGTGTCAGAAAAGCTCAGGATGCCGGCATCATCGTTCTTACCATCGGAACTCCGGCAGCGGAACCTACTTTCTTAAGAACGGGTGTTAACTACAAGGAAACCGGTGAAGTAATTGCTGAACAAATTGCAGAGAAGCTTGGCGGCAAGGGAAATGTCATCATTCTGGAGGGACCTCCGGGAGCAGCCAACGCCATTGAGAGACTGAACGGTATCAATGATACCTTTGCAAAATACCCCGACATTAAGATCGTTGCATCCCAAACAGCTAATTTTAAGAGAACAGAGGGTATGCAGGTTACAGAGAACCTGATTCAGAAATATACCGATGTCAATGCAATCATCGGAATGAACGATGAAAGTGCTTTAGGAGCTGTACAGGCATTAAAGGCTGCAGGTATGAGCGATGTTATCGTGGGCGGTTTTGATGGAAGTGCCGATGCAACAGCAGCAGTTGAATCAGGTGACCTTGATGTGACCTATAATACCGATCCCTACGGTTCAGGCTTTATTGCTTGCGCATATGCAGTACAGTACTTAAATGACGGTACTACACCCCCCAGTGATTTTGTACCGTTCCCTTCCGCTGAAGACAAGCCTTTGATTACCGCAGATACTGTAGCTGAGTATAAGGATAAGATTGCTTGGTGGAAAGTAGTTCAATAATCTGTTATCAAGTAGCAGCAGTGAGCTGTTGCAAAACTAGGGGTATCCAGTGTGTTGACTGAGACATGCTCCATCCATTTACATAATGAAGTTTTGCAACAGCTCCTTAAGAAATCTCGGTACTACCGGAAGAGGTGAAACAATGGGTAAAACTATTTTAACCGCACAGCATATAACAAAAGTGTTCCCGGGAATGAAGGCTCTGGACGATGTGGATTTTGATCTTCAGGCAGGAGAGGTACATATCCTTGTGGGTGAAAACGGTGCAGGAAAAAGTACGCTCGCAAAGGTTATTCTGGGTGCTTACCGTCAGGATGAAGGCGAGGTATTCTTTGAGAGTGAACGCTTAGTGCTGAATGGGACTAAGGATGCCTTGGCCAAGGGAATTGTAGCGGTTTATCAGGAATTTACACTGGTTCCTTATCTGAATGTAGCACAGAATATTTTCCTGAACAGAGAATACAGAACGAAAGCAGGCTTAATTAATCATAAGAAAATGGAGGCAGAGGCAGAAGCCCTGCTGAAATCCTTGAATTGCGAATATATCAATGTCAAAAGCCCTTTAAAGAAGCTGAATGTTGCAGAACAGCAGATGGTGGAGATAGCAAAGGCACTATCCTATAAACCAAGGATAATTATATTTGATGAACCGACCTCTGCCTTATCTGAAAGGGAAGCAGCTTCCCTGTTCCATCAGATCCACAGGCTGAAAAATGAGGGGATCGGTATAGTGTATGTTTCCCATCGTATGAGTGAGTTTCCATTAATCGGAGATAGGATTACTATTCTCAGGGATGGACACAAAATCAAAACGGTCGGTATCAACGACTGCACGAATGAGGAACTGGTCAACATGATGGTGGGCCGTGATGTTTCCCAGGTGTATGTCCGGTCAGAAAATTCATTTTCCGGTGAGGTCCTACGAACTGAAAATCTACAGGATTTTGGCGGCAAGGTTAAGGGTGTGGACATTTGTGTAAATAGAGGTGAAATCGTCGGAATCGCAGGATTGGTCGGTTCGGGACGGACAGAACTTGCACAGCTTATCTATGGAATTAATCCGATCAAAGCCGGCAGGGTGCTGATTGAAGGGAAAGAAATTGTACCGAAATCTCCGGTATATGCAGTTAAGAACGGAATCGGACTTGTCAGTGAGGACAGAAAGAAGCAAGGCCTTGCTTTGAGCGAATCCATCTCTCTTAATATCATTGCAGTCAGTCTAAAGAAATTTTTCCCCAAAATATTTATACATAAAAAGAAAATCACTGAAGTTTCAAAGGATTATATTAACCGGCTTCATATCGCCACGACTAGCCCGGATAAATTGTGCAAATATCTGTCCGGTGGTAACCAACAGAAGGTGGTATTAGCAAAATGGCTGAGCTTTGATCCCAGAATTCTAATCTTTGATGAGCCAACCAGAGGAATCGATGTTGCAGCCAAGATGGAGATCTATAAGCTGATGGACCAGCTGGCAGCAGGAGGCAAGGCAATTATTATGATATCTTCGGAATTACCGGAGGTAATCGGAATGAGCGATCGAATCTACATAATGCATGAAGGTAGAATGGTGGATGAATGTATGCGTGGACAATATACCTCTGAGCAGATCGGAGCCAGGATGTTAGGAGTTGGAGGTACTGCAAATGAGAACAATTAGTCAGAAATTCAAAGCACTGCCGCCGGTTTCCTGGATGCTGGTCGTTATCATCGTCATTTTCAGTCTAAGTTCACCAAATTATCTGTCCTTTGCTAACTTCAGAAACATCCTGATTCAGTCTGCACCGCTGATGATCGTGGCCTTCGCACAGACCTGTATCGTACTGACACAGGGAACAGATCTGTCTCTGGGTGCCCAGGTTAGTTTTGTAACGGTCATGACCGTATATCTGGCACAGAGGGGAGTACCCCTGCTGCTTAGCATGGGAATCTCCGTATTCCTGGCCGTCTGTATCGGAGCTGTGAACGGATTAATCGTCGCAAAGGGCAATATTCTACCTTTTATTGCCACCTTTGGTATGCAGAATATTGTAAACAGTATATCACTACTACTGACCTCCGGTGCTTCCATCTATTTCTCCAGCTTTACCTACAGGATAGTAGCAGAAACTACCATTCTATTCATACCACTTATGGTATGGATCGCGGTACTGACGTTTCTCCTCGTATGGATTATCCTGCGGTGGACGAAGTTCGGAACAAATATCATCGGCCTCGGCGGTAATCGTGAGGCACTCACACTGGCTGGAATCAATCCCGCAAAATGCCTGATTAAAACCTATGCCTTCGCCGGATTTATTGCAGGTATTGCCGGAATCATCACTCTTTGCAGAGTAGAATCCGGACAACCGACCGTGGCTAACGGATGGGAATTCCAGGCCGTAGCAGCGACTCTGCTTGGAGGAACCTCACTCAGAGAAGGCAAGGGCGGAGTAACGGGAACCATCTTCGGCGTTTTGCTGATTACGATTGTAAAGAACGGATTAAATATCATTGGAATAAAATCCATCTACCAGAATGCAGTCATTGGCTCTATCGTCTTAAGCGCTATCATCATAGATGCGGTAATCCGTATCCGTTCAAAAGAGTAGGGGGGGCACGATGAGTAAGTTATATGTAAATCTAAAAAAGTCTAAATCCTTTTACAGCTTAATCGGTCTGATCGGATTAATTCTTATATCCGCTATCATAGCTCCGAACTTCAGAACGGTGAACAATATGATCACCATATTCCGGCAAGCAAGTGTTCTACTCATCTTAAGCTCAGGATTAACAGCTGTTCTATTGACCGGAAGCATGGATCTGTCTGTCGGAGCAACAGCTGGTTTTATCGGCTGTATCTGTGCAAGGTTCTTGAAGGCCGGGGTACCGATTTGGGCAGCCTTTTTGATCGGTATCGGTATCGGTATGCTGGTTGGTTTGATCAACGGAGCTTTAGCAAGTATCCTCCCAAGCTTTATTGCTACTTATGCCACGAACTGGGTTATGAGTGGTATGGCCATCATAGTAATGAATGGTTCTGTAATTTATGATCTCCCCAAGAACTTTACCCAAGTCGGTGTCGGATACATTGGAGCAATTCCGAATCTGGTCATCATTGCAGCGTTTATAGTCATTCTGCTATATATCCTGCTGCAGAAGACAACCTTCGGAAGACAGGTCTATGCCTATGGTTCCAATGCTGAGGCAGCAAGATATTCCGGCATGCCGGTGAAGAGAATTATGCTCTCCAGCTTTGTAATATGCAGTGTCTGTGCCGGGATTGCAGGTATGATTATAACTGCCAGGCTGAATGCCGCCGATGCAGCAATGGGTGATGCTTATGGACTTCAGACGGTGGCGGCAGTCGTCATCGGAGGCACCTCAATGCTGGGAGGTCAGGGCGGTGTCGGAGGAACCGTAATCGGTGCCCTGATATTGACGATTATAGTGAATGTCATGAATTTGAAGGGTGTATCCTCCTTTGCACAACCCATGGTTGTAGGTATCGTCATTATTGCAATGGTTTTATTCGATATCAATTCCAAGCGTAAGCAGGAGAAGGCAGCTTAAGATAAGTGCTGTGGCTTCCCTGTCGTATCAGAATAAGCCGAGGATATTCATTCAGAAGAGTTACTATGTTATACAAAATACAATCAAAACTAGAAAGGAAGTATTATTATGGGATTAACAGTTAGACCACTTAACACAGGATATGTACCCACCTATCCGCTTCAATATCATTATCATCACTCCGTTGCACCTTTTTTAAAGAATGTGCCGACAGAGAAGGTACCTTTACCGGTATTTACCTTCCTAATTGAAGGAGGGGATAAACTGGTGTTGGTCGACACGGGCATGTCCTGGACCGACCGTGCCAATGCTTATCATCATCCGGGTTCCTGGCAGGAACCGGGACAGGATATCGAAAGTCTTCTGGCAGCAATCGGTTATAAGACCTCTGATATTGATATCGTTATCTTTACTCATTTACACTGGGATCATATGTTTTATCTGGAAAAATTCACTAACGCCAGATTAATCGCACATAAGAGGGAATATGAGTTTGCTATTGATCCAATTCCTCTATACTACAAATCCTATGAAGCACCTGCCCTAGGGGTGGTATCGCCGTTAACCGGCCGCACCTTTGAGACAGTGGAGGGTGAGACAGAGATCCTTCCGGGTATCCGTGTGTTTGAATCCTTCGGACACTCCCCCGGACATATGTCGGTTGAGGTTGATACGGAAGAGGGTTCTTACATCTGTGCCGGAGACTCAATCTTCGTATTGGGTAATTTGGATCCGGTTCCCGAGCTTCACTATAACATTACACCTCCCGGCCGCTTCTATAATATTGTTGAAGCCTGGAAGAGTATTGAAAACCAGAAGGCCAGGGCGAAGGACCGATCCTTCCTGCTATTGACCCATGATATGAGCTTATTGGAAAGAATCAAGAGTACCCCTGTTTTGGGACATAAGAATTAAAAAGAGATGCAGCTATGCGAGAGTGAAAGCTCTCGCATAGAGGTGTGTCAATGGAAATACGGATATGACATATAGGAGGCCCTGTAGTACATGAAAACTATTGCAATCATAGGAAGCTGCGACACAAAATACAAGGAAATTGCTTATATGAAGGAGTTGATCGAAAACAGGGAATTAAAGGCCCTGGTGATCAATATAGCCACAGGGCCATCCGAGTCCTGGGGATATGATATCTCCAGGGAAGAAGTAGCCTTATACGGAGGATTGTCCTGGGAGGATATCACCGGTAGAACAAAGGGCGAGAAGATAGCCTACATGGCAGAAGCTGCAGCAGGCTGCCTGCACCAGCTTTACCTGGATCAGAAGGTGGATGGGGTGATATCGGTTGGAGGACTCCAGAATACGGTGATTGCCACAACTGCGATGCAGAGACTTCCGATTGGTTTTCCTAAGGTGATGTCCTCTACGGTTGCCAGTGGTAAGAGGACCTTCGAAAGTCTGGTAGGAGGTTCCGATATCGTAGTAATTCCCTCTATCTGTGATTTTACAGGGTTGAACCTGGTAACCAGACAGATCATAAATAATGCCTGCTCCTGCTGCATTGGAATGGTGGAAAATGCCGGTGGAGTAGTGAAGAAAGGCGATAAGCCTGTTGTAGCCGTATCTCTGATGGGAATCACCAATACCGGTGCCTGTGCTGCGATCGAAGAGCTGGAGCGCTGTGGCGTGGAGGCAATCGGCTTCCATACCACCGGTGTGGGCGGTGTTACGATGGAGCAGATGGCGGCGGACGGACTTGTGGATGGAATACTGGATCTTACGATTCATGAGATCACTTCGGGATATTTCGGTGGAGGCTTCTCCTATGGAACCAAAGCAGGAGAACGGCTTCTGAAAGCCTCCGCTCATAGAGTACCTATGGTGATCTGCCCGGGAGGACTGGATTTCGTGGATTTTTCGGTCGGTGAATTTCCTCCTATGATGGATAAAAGGGTTTATATGATGCATAATGCAACGACAGCTCATATTAAAATTCTTCCGGAGGAAGCTGAGGAGGTGGCTGAAGTCGTCGTGCAGAGATTAAGAACCTTCGATTACAAAGTTAGGCTGCTGCTACCTACAGAGGGAATGAGACATAATACCCGACCGGGGGAAGAGCTGTACTATAAGGAAGTGGATGATATTTTGATTAACCGCCTAATGAAGAATGGGAACAACAATATTGATGTGATCACAGTGCCCGGCAACCTGGATACCAGAGAATGGGGAATATCTGCTGCCGGCTATATGATCGAGGAGTTGAAAGTGAGGCAGAAGCTATGAAGACAATCGTTGTAGGCTGTGACAATGCAGCTGTCAGTCTGAAAAATATATTGGTCAAGCATATGAAGGAACGAAGCATCACAGTAGAGGATATGGGATGTGATTCACCTGAGGATACTACCTACTACCCTCTGATTGCCAAGAAGGTCTGCGATAATATCATCGAAAGCAATTATTCCAAGGAAGGCGTACTGATCTGCGGTACCGGTATCGGGATGGCTATGACAGCCAATAAGTTCAAGGGGATCCGAGCAGCGGTATGTCATGATATCTTCTCTGCGGAAAGAGCTAAGCTGAGCAATAATGCAAATGTAATCTGTCTTGGAGAAAGGGTAATCGGAAGTGAAGTGGCGAAGAGACTTCTGGACGAATGGCTGGACCTCTCCTTCAAGGACGGAAGCTCTACCCCTAAAGTCCAGGCAATTAGAGAAATTGAACAACAAAACCTTAAATAATCAATCACATTACTTTCATTCGGTGAAGAGACTGTTATCGGAGTTTCTTCAGATTTGGGTTCAGGTAATGAAATAAAGCAGGAATCCCCTGCACCTGAAGATATACTCTCCTATTCCCTATGATTTATTGCCTGAACCCAGATAATCAGGATGCATAGTGTAATATAATGAAATGGAGGCCTCGTAGATGGCTAGACTTGATAAGCTTTATCTGGGCACCAACACCAAAATGTATAAAACAATTACTGATACGGTCACGTTCCTTACGGAGCTAAAGAACCTTACAGCTGATATTGACAGGGATAAGCTTGAGCTGTTTGTAATTCCTTCCTACACCTCATTGGAAACAGCGAAACGGAGCTTACCGGGTGGAGAAATAAAACTGGGAGCACAGAATATGTGCTGGGCTGAGGAAGGTCAGTATACCGGAGAAATATCACCTCTGATGCTTAAGGAAATCGGGATAGATATTATCGAAATCGGTCATTCGGAACGCCGCCATATCCTCGGGGAGACCGATGAGGAGGAGAAGAAGAAGGTCACCGCAGCCATTTTACATGGGTTTACTCCTCTGCTCTGTATTGGGGAGACCCTGGAACAGAAAAACTATGGAATCAGCAATGAGATTTTAAGTATACAGCTGAAAATAGGACTCAGCCAGCTTAGCAGGGAGCAAGCCTCCAGACTTTGGATCGCCTATGAGCCGGTCTGGGCCATCGGTGTTAACGGGATCCCTGCGGATGAGGGTTATGCAGATGAAAAACATACATTTATCAAACAAACCCTGGTTTCAATGTTTGGAGAGGAGATTGGTAACGATATTCCCGTGCTGTATGGAGGGAGCGTAAATAATAATAATGCGGAGCTTCTAATAAGAAAGCCGAATATCGATGGACTGTTCATAGGGAGAAGCGCATGGGATGCAAAAAACTTCAACAGCATCATAAGATCAGTTCTTCCACTCTTTTACAATAAAAAATAATAAAAAAAGGAGAGATTTGAAAATAATGACAAAAGAAGTAAAAAATCTTGCCGAGGAACTTGTAATAGCGTGTAAAAGAGCTTATAATAGAGGAATACAGACCGGAAGCGGCGGCAATGCCAGTGCCAGAATACCGGGCAAGGATCTGATGCTGGTTAAGGCAAGCGGCAGCTCCTTTGGAGACAGCACTCCTGAGGGCTTTGTGATTACTGATTTTGACGGTAATCTGGTAGAGGGGACAGGCAAGCCTACCAGAGAAGCATTACTGCACGGATATATTTACAGAATATGTCCGGATGTCAATGCGGTACTTCATGTACATTCCCCCTATGCCATCGGATGGGCTTCCACGAAGAAGGACCTGCCGAGAGTAACCTGGCATTCCAGGCTTAAGATGTGTGCGGATATTCCGTCTCTGGATATACCTTCACCGATGGTCAGAAGAGAAGATTTTCCGGTAATAGATGAGATATTCAAGGAGAATCCGGATCTGCCGGGCTTTCTTCTGGTTGACCATGGGGTCGTAGCGGTCGGGCCCGATGCAATCAACGCTGAGCACACAGCCGAATTGATTGAGGAGACCGCCCAGGTAGCATTTTTAAGAGGAATTGCAGCTAGGCTGGAATTATAAAATTATAATAAGTAGAGCATCCTGATTATAAAGGTGCCGCAAAAAGCATCATGGAGGATTTTATGGATTTAAACATGCGCATTACGATGAATAATATGAACACTGACATCATCCAGCATAATAAATTACCCGATCTGGTATTGGACAAGCTGATGGATTGGATTATGGACGGAAAACTACATATGGGTGAGAAGCTGAACACAGAGGAAATTGCTAATCAATTAGGCGTAAGTCGAATGCCGATTCGTGAAGCACTCAGCAACTTGGAGAAGAAAGGCTTAGCAGAATCCATCCCCTATGCAGGCTCCCGGCTGATTAAGCTCACACAGGATGATGTAAAGCAGATTTATATTGCACGTAAAGCACTGGAGCCCATCACAGCCAGCTATGCATGCCTGAATGTAACGGACACACAGATTGAGCTTCTTGAGAAGATCAATGACCAATATCGTAAGCTGGTACGCCAGGACGAGGTTCATGGAAAAGAAGTCTATATGCTGAACAGATATTATCATTTTACGATCTACAGCATGAGCAAAATGGACCGCCTGTGTACTATGATTGAATCCCTGTGGGATAGCTTATGCTTCTTTAAGCTGATTTACGGGCAGAAATTTATCAGTGACCGTGAATCCAGGGAGAAGATGATCCGTGAGCATGACAGTTATCTGGAGGCATTGAAGAACAAAGATTCAGAGCTTCTGTATGGTCTCCTCTGTGATAATCTGGATAAAAGAATCAGAGATATTCCCTATGAGGCCTCCGCATATTTTGATGATCAGGAGAATAGCAAATAAGATAAATAAGGCTGTTGTATAAATAGGTTTTTGAAACTGTAATGAATTTTTTTACGGAACAAAAAACCGGATGTTTGTGCAGCGGCCCTTTTTTAGGAGGAAACTAACATGGATGAAAAATTATACTGTCTCCCGGAAAATATCAGGGAGAAGGAATATATTATTGCGACCTATTATATTAAATTAGATAAAAGTATTGACATCATGGCAAAAGCGGCATCTCTGGCTATCGGACAGACGATCGGAACCTGGCTGCCGATTCCCGGGATTACGGACGAAATCAGGGAAAACCATATGGGGAAGGTTATCCAGATCTATGATGTCCCCTCCATGGATCTCAGTACCCAGGTAACGGAAGAGGAAAGGCAATACCTGCTGCAGATCGCGTATCCGGTAATCAATTTCACACCGGATTTCCCCCTTCTGATAACGGCATTGTTAGGAAACGATGCATCCACCTCGGCACAGGTGAAGCTTTTGGATATCGAATTTCCCAGAGGCTTTGCAGAAGAACTTGGAGGACCGAATTTTGGCCTCATGGGAATCCGTAAGCTAACGGGAATTGAGAAACGCCCTATCTTGCTTAACATGATCAAACCCTGTACCGGGTTAAGGCCGGAAGAGGGAGCGAAGATTTTCTATGAAACCGCATTGGGCGGGGTAGATCTGATCAAGGATGATGAGCTCCTTGGAAGTCCAAGCTACAGTAAGGCAGCTGACAGGGTTAAAGCATTTAATAAAGCCGCCGTGGCAGCCTATGAGAGAACGGGAAAGAAAGTAAAATATATCGTGAATGTAACCGATGGTGCCGGAAGTATTATGAATACGGTACAAAGTGTAATCGAAGCCGGGGCAGAGGCTATCATGGTGAATTTTGCCGCCGTTGGGTACAGTGTTCTCCATCAGATCGTAAGAACCGTAAAGGTGCCGATACTTGCCCATTGCGCAGGAGCAGGCATGTATTATGAAGGCATTAACAGCGGCATGAGCTCACCGCTGGCCGTAGGAAAGCTGACACGACTGGCCGGTGCGGATATCGTTATGATCAATACCCCCTATGGTGGATATCCTCTGCAATATCAGAAATATATTCAGACGGCAGCCCAGCTCACACTGCCGATGTATCATATCAAGCCAACCATGCCCTCCATCGGAGGGGGTGTCCATCCTGGAATGGTGGAACGCTACATAAAAGAAATAGGAACAGACATGATCCTGGCGGCGGGCGGAGCAATTCAGGGACATCCTATGGGCTCTGCGGCAGGTGTAAAAGCCATGATGCAGGCAGTGGAGGCTGTTATGGAAGGGATACCCGTTTCGGATGCTGCAAAGGAGAAGGAAGAACTTGCATTAGCCTTGAAACTATGGGGTAATTAATATTTTTTTAACAAAGAATTAATATTCACAATGGAACCATTTTCCTTTTATCGCTGTCTAATGAATGTAATCAAAGAACACGGCCGTTCCTTTGAAGCATTTGATTAGGGGGAGGAATACTCCGGAAGGTGAGGAGAAGGAAATGAAGAAAACCAGAAAATTAATCGCGTTGATTTTAACGGCAGCACTTATCCTGTGTCTTACGGTGACCGGCTGCAGTAAGAAAGAGGATAGCAGTGAGACAGCGGACACGAGCAAGCAAACAAAGCATGATACTGCTTCGGGGGAGGACGGAGCAGCAGAGAAGGGATCAAATCAAGGAACAAAATCGACACCCGATAGCACAGCAAATACTACAGATACCTCACAGTATTCATCCAACGTAGGCAGGGATTCAGAGGCTAAGTCTGAGGAATTACCAACAGGATTTGTAGCAGAGAGCCCGGAAGCGGATTTCGGCTTGGATAAGAATGATGAAGCAAACTGGAAGCCGGTTAATCCGGGGACGGAGGAATATACCGAATTTACCGAAGCAGGTTTTCAAGAGGTGACCAGTAATCCGTTAAGTACATTTTCCATTGATGTTGATACGGCATCGTATTCCAACCTTCGCAGTGATATCCAGTATGGCAGCCTTCCCGATCCGCAATCGGTCAGGATAGAAGAAATGCTGAATTATTTTAATTATGATTATAAGGAGCCGGAGGACGGAAGACCCTTCTCCATCCATACGGAAATCGGTAAATGTCCCTGGAACGAAGAGAATTATCTTCTGAAGGTCGGTCTTCAGGGTAAGAGCGTGGATCCTGAATACTTACCGAAGAGTAATCTGGTATTCCTAATCGATGTATCCGGTTCCATGGATGAAGAGGATAAGCTGCCACTGCTTAAAAATGCATTTACCCAGTTTGTAGAGGCTCTGGGGGAGGATGACAGAATATCAATCGTAATCTATGCCGGAGAAACCGGAGTTGTCCTCGATAGTGTTCGCGGATCAGAAAAAAGTGTGATTCTGCATGCAATCAGGAGTCTAAGCGCAGGAGGTTCCACGGCAGGTGCAAGCGGAATAGAGCTGGCATACTCCCTGGCTGAGAAGAACTTTATCAAAGGCGGCAACAATCGTGTGATTCTTGCCACCGATGGTGATTTTAATGTTGGACCATCCTCGACGGAGGAGCTTGAGGATATTATAACAGAGAAGAAGGAAAGTGGAATCTATCTCAGCGTTCTGGGCTTTGGGACAGGAAATATCAAGGATAATAAGATGGAGCTGCTTGCGGATAAGGGTAACGGAAACTATGCCTACATTGATTCTCCGAGAGAAGCTAAGAAGGTGCTGGTGGATGAGATGTCAGGTACACTGCTCACGATAGCAAAGGATGTCAAGATTCAGTTGGAGTTCAATCCATATGCGGTAGCTTCTTACCGTCTAATCGGATATGAGAACAGGGCATTACAGAATGAAGAGTTCAGGGATGATACTGTTGATGCCGGAGAGCTGGGAGCCGGACACAGTGTAACAGCTATCTATGAGGTTATTCCCGGCAAAGCATCCAACACCGGAAAAAAGAACGAAGCCCTAAAGTATCAGACCCAGGAGATCAAGCCCGAGTATAAGAATGAAATTACTGAGATCAGACTGCGCTACAAGGAGCCTGAGGAGGAAGAAAGCCAGGAGATCCGTAAGGTGGTTTCCTTCACGAATACCCCGGTAAAGTCAGTGAAATACTCTGAGGATTTCTACTTCGCAGCTGCGGTTGCCGAATTCGGTATGATCCTAAGAAATTCACAGTATAGAGGAAATGCATCAGTAGAATCAGTGATGGAACT
>JAEZHX010000238.1 GCA_023436765.1 Bacillota bacterium | reverse complement strand
TGTTAAGAGTTAGGGAGTTTATCCCGATATATACAATGAAATCACAAGCAAATGGATTTGCACAGATTTATTGTATCAGTTGGAAAGGAGTCCAATATGAAGATAGCAAACAGTACGATTGCCATGGCATCAGCACATCATGAGACAGCCTATACTTATACGGAGTCTGTCACTATGGAGGCAGCTGCTTCAAAGGATCTGCCGGGTGTGATTCTTACCTGGTCCGCAGAAGCGGGAGGCAGAAGCTATACAGAAATTATGGCTGCATACGAAAAACAGCAGCAGGAGGAAGCCGAAAAGAGGCGCCAGGAAAGTGAAGCACTTATCCTAAAACAGATGGCAGAGCGGCTAAGAACCGGAGAACAGAATCAATTTGATTTACCGGAGAATGCTGACATGAAGATCAAAATGTTAAGACAGCTTCTTGCGATTCTTCGTGGAGAGAAGGTATCGGAAGAAGATAAGATTAGGCCATCGGAGGATGACGGTGCCTTGGACCTCAGGTCTGCAGCCTACAGGAACCAGTCAGAGGTAAGCTTTAGTCTGAATGCATCTGCGCAGCTCACAGTTGGAACCACCGGAGCGGGAACTACCTGGCAGAGGGTAACAGCCATATCAGGCTTCACAAGTGAAACAGAGAGTACCACCTTTGCATCACAGGGTATGGTCCAGACACAGGATGGCAGAAGCATCAATTTTAATATAGAGGTGTCCATGTCCAGAGCATTCATGGCAGAATTCAATCTATTAGAGACACAGAGTTATATTAAGACAGATCCGCTTATGATCAACCTGGATACCAATATTGGAAGGGTATCGGATCAAAAATTCTTCTTTGATCTGGATACGGATGGCAAGAAGGAACAGATATCCTTCGCAGGTCAGGGAAGCGGATTCTTAGCACTAGACAAAAACGGGGATGGAACCATCAATGACGGGTCCGAATTATTCGGTACAAAAAGCGGTGATGGATTTAAGGATCTGGCAGCCTATGATAATGATGGCAACGGATGGATCGATGAAAACGATAACATCTTCGTGGGATTAAAGATCTGGACGAAGGATGCAGAGGGCAATGATTATCTCATGGATCTGAAAGAAGCAGACGTCGGTGCGATATATCTTGGAAATACAGATACGCAGTTTAGCTTAAAGGATGACGAAAATAAGCTGAATGCAGAGATTACAAAAACCGGAATCTATCTGCGTGAGAGCAGTGGCACAGTGGGTACATTAAATCATGTAGATATGGTCATATAATATTTATTTCAATCATAGTAGATCTGTCCTAAATGTTGTATAATAATAGATAAGCATTTCACAAAGCAAATTTTTGGGCAGATTGGAGAATTTATATGGAGGAAAAAGCAACAGGCAAGAGAAAATTAGTAAAATGTCAGGTATGTGGAGAAATCTTTGATGCGGAGCTGGAGAATTGTCCCGTTTGTGGTGTGGGAAGTGAGTTCTTTGTTCCCTACGAGGAGCCAACAATCACATTTCATAAGGATACCGATGAGGTAATGGTCATCCTTGGAAATGGGGCTGCAGGTATTAGCGCGGCACAGGCAATCAGGGAAAGAAATGAAACCTGTTCCATCTATATGATTTCCCAGGAAGGGGAGTATAGCTATAATCGCCCCATGCTGACGAAGTCTCTCAGCACCTTACAAGATGCAGAGGAGATCGCCATTCATGAAGCATCCTGGTATAAGGATAATAATATCACCAATATTCTGGGTACTGAAGTAACGGCCCTGGACGTGGACCAACAGATCGTAACACTCTCGAATGGAACCTCTATAAAATATGATAAATGCATCTATGCCTTAGGGGCAGAATGCTTCATTCCACCTTTTACCGGTGGGAATAAACCTCAGGTAATTGCCATCCGTCATTTCTCAGATGTGAAGAAGATCAGGGAGCTTATGCCCCAGGTAAAGAACACAGTGGTCATCGGTGGAGGTGTTCTTGGACTGGAAGCAGCCTGGGAAATGAGTAAAGCCTCCAAGGTGGCTGTCATTGAAGTGGCTGATAAGCTCATGGGAAGGCAGCTGGATGATGAAGCAGGCCTATTGATGGGAGAGATCATCAAGGGTCTTGGCATAGAATTTCGCATCAATGCCAAGATAACTGAAATCACAGGAGAGGATCAGGTGACCGGAATCAAACTGGAGAACGGGGAATTCTTCCCGGCAGACTTAGTAATTGTATCCTGTGGCATCAGAGCCAATACTTCTCTAGCCAAAGCTTCCAGTATAGCCATCGATAGAGCAGTGGTCGTCAATGACAGAATGGAGACTAACAAGAAGAATGTCTATGCCTGTGGTGATTGTGCGGAATATCAGGGAGTGAATTACGCTATCTGGCCTGAAGCCTTAGAGATGGGCAAGGTAGCCGGAGCGAATGCGGCAGGGGAAGCCCTTACTTACGAGCCGGTACCGGCAGCCTTAACCTTCGAGGGAATGAACACATCTCTCTTTGCAGCCGGAGATAACGGTAAGAACCCCAATAAAGCTTATGAGACCATTGAAGATAGGAATGAAGAGCAAAAAAAATATGAGAAGTACTACTTCCATCAGGACCGCCTCGTAGGGGTGATCTTGATTGGAGATACTTCTAAGATGGTTACTCTGACAGAGGATCTGAATAAAGGATTGGGGTATAGGGAGTTTAAGGGGAAGTATTAGTATATAAATATTGATATCAAAAATATATACCATCTTTTTGGTGAGAATTAGATATGAATACTCTCATCTGAAAGGTGGTTTTTATATGGCTATTGCTAAGGAACAATTACGATAGAAAATCAAAAGAAAATGACTTTGGCTTTATTTGTTTTTTTCCGGTAATACCTTAATTCAAAAACGGTTATATCACATAGATTGAGGAGTGAAATTGAAGTGCAAAAGAAAAAGCAGTCCGTATCTAATCTGTTATAGGCGAAGACGCGTAAACAACGTTATTTTCGGTCACGCATTATTCATCAATGTAACATAGAATAAGTTCCATATCAAAAATTGAACCGGATGTTATACATACAGATTTTCACAAAAAAAGACATGGAATAATAAATATAACTTTCAAGAATAACGTGTGAATGTTATAATAAGCCATAATACACAACTTGGAAATATGAAATATTGCACGATATGAATAGAAATAATCCATAGGAGTGGCATATATGATTATGAATATTAAACAGATTGAGGAGGGTGCAAGAACTGCATTTATAGATTCAAGCTACAACTCGAATTTAGCTTTCAGACCTCAATTTGTCTCTAATAGCCAGAAAGAGGGTAAGAAAGTAATCTCTTCAATAGAAGATGAACTTGTGGTATGTGACCATTTCCAAATAAGTGTCGCATTTATTACAATGGGAGGGATAACACCTTTGCTTCAGACATTGAAACAACTTGAGAAGAGAGGTATCCCTGGAGAAATCCTTACAACTAATTATCTGAATTTTAGCGAGCCTGACGCTTTAGTGAAGTTGAATGGACTAAAGAATATCACTTTGAAAATGTACGATGTGGAAGCAGCGGATGAAGGTTTCCATACAAAGGGATATATATTCAAAAAAGATGAGATATACCGGATCATCGTCGGAAGTTCTAATATCACCAGTGCAGCACTTACGAGCAACCGCGAATGGAATACAAAGATTGTTTCCACTGAACAGGGTGAGTATGCACTTAAAATACTTGATGAGTTTACTGAACTATGGAATTCTGAGTATGCACTTGATTTCGATGAATTCTTCGAGTTCTATAATGAACGATATCAGATTGTTAAAAAGCAGCGTGAGATAGCCCGTCAGGAAGAAACACCATCTATTGAGAAGTACAAGCTTACGCCAAATGATATGCAAGTGGGTTTTATAACAAATCTTCGAAAGATCCTTGATGCAGGAGAAGAGCGAGCACTGTTGATTTCAGCAACAGGGACCGGAAAAACATATGCTTCAGCATTTGCTATGCGTGAATTGGGCTTTAAGAGGGTACTTTTTCTAGTGCATAGAGGACAGCTTGCTAAACAGACTAAGAAATCCTATGAACGTGTATTTGGAATGTCTGTTTCTATGGGTTTGGTCGGAGCCGGATATAGTGATTATGATAAGGATTATGTGTTTGCAACAGTGCAGACACTAAACCGTGACACTCATTTGTTCCAGTATCAGCCAGATACTTTTGATTGTATTATTATGGATGAGGCTCATCATAGTTCTGCGGATACGTATCAGAAGGTTATGTGTTATTTTGAACCGAAATTATGGCTTGGTATGACGGCAACTCCAGACAAGCGTGGTGACAATGAAGAGGGAAGAAACATATATGAGATTTTTCACTATCAGATTGCTTATGAAATTCGTTTGCAACAGGCCATGGAAGAGAACTTACTATGCCCCTTCCATTACTTTGGAATAAGTGATATTTCTTTGCTGGATGAGAAACAGATAAAGACGAGAAAGCTTGATGCCAAGGATTTTAACCAGCTTGTTAGCGATGCAAGAGTAAGACATATCATTGAACAGGCAGAATATTTTGGTTATAGTGGAGACAGAGTAAAGGGGCTCATTTTCTGCAGCCGTATCGATGAATCTGAGGAATTATCTGATAAGTTTAACAAATTAGGATATCGGACAGTAGCATTAAACGGTAGTGCTTCAGAAGACGAACGTGCTGAAGCCTTTGAACGCCTGGCTATGGATGAGGACGATGCAACGGATGAAATGCAACCCCTGGACTATATCTTTTCTGTAGAGATTCTGAATGAAGGTGTGGACATCGTTGAGGTGAATCAGGTCATTATGCTTCGCCCAACAGAGTCGCCAATTGTGTTTATTCAGCAGCTTGGTCGTGGCCTACGAAAGGCTGAGGGAAAAGAGTATGTTGTAATCCTTGATTTTATTGGAAACTATAACAATAACTTTATGATCCCGATTGCATTGTCGGGCGATCGCTCTTACAATGCAGATCAAATTCGAAAATATGTTATCAGTGGTAACAGTACCATTCCTGGCGAGTCCACAATACATTTTGATGAGGTTGCAAAGGATAAGATCTTTAGCTCTATTGATAAGATGAAAGGGATGAAGACAATTATACGAGACAGTTATGCATCCTTAAAGAATCGTTTAGGTCGAGTGCCTTATCTGATGGACTTTTATGAGAATGGAGAGATAGATCCGCTTGTCATTATCAGAGAATATAAGACTTATCAGGCGTTTTTAGAGACAGTAGAAAAGGAACTATATGTTGACAGTATCAATGAACAGGAAATGCTTACACTGGAATATCTTTCAAAAACAGTACTGAGCGGAGCAAGACCGTATGAATTGATGATATTAAAAGGATTTCTTGGCAATAAAGAGATTGGAGTCAAACAGCTTCAAGATGAGATTAAAGATAAGTATGGATTTGATATTTCACTTTTTTCGATTAGTGATGCCGCAAATGTACTTCAAGGTCGTTTTGTCAGCAAGGAAGAAGAGTATCAGAAGTACTGCCATATTGATATATTGCGATATGATGAAGGAGGGCTCTTCCGCAGGCTGGAAAGCTATGCGGAAAGGCTTAATCATTTAGAGTTCCGCAAACAGGTCGCGGATCTGATTGAGGTTGGTCTTAATAAGTACGAACAGAAGCAACGTAACGGAGCAACGGAAGCTAACAAGTTTGTTCTATATGAGAAATATTCAAGGCGTGATATAAGTTTACTAATGAATTGTGGGAGAGACCTTTCATCAACCATGTATGGAATGAAGAGGATTGGCGATGACGTCTTTATCTTTGTAACATACCACAAGGAAGAACCCGATGATGAGAGAAATTATGTTGACGGTAAACCGGACTATGCAGATTCGTTTGAGGACAATATGATCTTCCGGTGGGATTCACAGATAGGGAAAGGTATTGATAGTTCATACATGAATGATGTAATATCGGCAAAGAACAAGCATCTTCTGGTGAAGAAGAGTGATGCTGAAAGTAATTTCTATTACGTAGGTCAATTTGATGTGATAGAAGCTATTGAAGCCGAAAAACAGAACAACAAGGGAAAAATGGAACCAATCTGTAAGGTTAAGATGAAGATGCATCATTCGGTTCGAGATGATCTGCTTAGATACTTAAAGAGCGGTTTAAGGGAGGAAATGACAGGATGAAAACTATTAAAGTTGTTGCTGCGATTATTAGAGATGGTGAGAAAATTCTCGCTACCCAGCGTGGTTATGGAGAATATAAGGGTGGATGGGAGTTTCCCGGCGGAAAGGTTGAGGAGGGAGAAACTCCAGAAGCCGCATTATTGCGAGAAATCAAAGAGGAGCTCGAAGCTGAAATCGAAGTTGGTGAGTGTCTTGATACGATTGAATACGATTATCCGACATTTCATTTATCAATGTGTTGTTTCTGGTGCATCTTAAAGTCAGGGAATTTGATACTTAAAGAACATGAAGCTGCAAAATGGCTTACGAAGGAGACAATAGACTCTGTGGAATGGTTACCGGCAGATATTACGCTTATTGATAAGATAAAGCAAGTGTTATAATAGCTGTGATTTTAGAGGCATGTGGAATTAAGCTAAAGTATGATATGCCTAGCACAAGGAGCAATTATGCAATTACCATATTCGCAAGAATTAGATATTGAATATCTTGGACGATTGTTTGATAATACCAGTGAATGCTATAAATTCTTTTGGTTTAAGGCAATTGTAACTAAGATGTTGGAAGGCAATTCAACAATTTCATATGAAGAACTGATTGATGAGATGATCGCAGATGCGTGGTATATGGTAACGGAGTATCATTTGAACCTTGGACCGAAGGATACTTTGGAAATTTTAGTTCTATATATGCAAAAGGTAAGTGGACTAAACTCTTCAGTTAAGAAAGAGGATGTACTAGACTTTCTTAGGAACACTTCCGATAAAGAAATACTTAAAAGAAAAAGAATATTAACCTACAATGTGCCATATCGTCTTCAAGCACCATTTATGGAACAGGTAAGAGGAAATGTATGGAAGGTATCAGAGAGTGCTTTGCTAGCGAAGATTAATCAGGAAAAAAGACTAATGTATTATTTTAGTGCCCTGCGCGGTATGAGTACAACAATCACAATTCAGCCAGAGTGGGAGAAATATATTTTAAAAAATCAGGAAATTATTAAAGGCTGGCTGGAATATAGCATGATAATTTACTTGCAGCGTAGAAATCCTAGTGTTCCGGGCATTGCAAATAAACTATATCCACCGCAGGAAAGAAAGATGGAAAAGGTTAAGAAGTATTGGAAACTGCTGCTTTCAATAGAGCCAGTTTACGATATTTATGGTCATGAGTTATTGACTTCAAATGATATTTCTATTGATCATTTTGTTCCATGGTCATACGTGGCTCATGATGAATTGTGGAATCTTCACCCAACAACGAAGAGCATCAATAGTTCAAAAAGTAACAGACTCCCAGACTGGAAAACATATTTCCCCAAATTATCCAGATTAGAGTACCTTTCATATGAGATGATGTGGAAATATGACAAAGTACACGATGAGTTTGAAAAATGTGCCAGAGAGCATCTGAACAATGATGATGTAAGAAGTCGTATTTACCGTAAGGGAATAGGTTATCAGGAATTTGTAGGAGAATTGGAAAATATATTATCTCCTGTTTACCAATCAGCGAAAAATTGTGGATTTGGAAACTGGATTTATGAAGTGAGGACTGAACATGAAGGTATATAATAAATTAGTCAGGGACAAGATACCTCAAATTATAGAACAGGATGGAAGAAAAGCAGTAACACATATACTTACCAAGGAAGAGTATTTGGTAGCACTTGAAGTAAAGCTAATTGAAGAAGTTGCCGAATATCAGGAAGATAATAGTATTGACGAGATTGCTGATGTTCTGGAGGTGCTCCAAGCTATTTGTGTAGCTAGAGGTTATACGTTAGATCAGCTAGAGGAAAAACGCAAAGAAAAAGCCATAGTGCGTGGTGGATTTAAGGATATGATTTTCTTGGATTACGTGGAATAAAAATGGCAGATAGTTATAATTTCCTTTCGCAACCTACGTTTATGGCCTGAAGAGGCAAATAAGCAACAGCAAATGCTTCACCTAGATTTTAGTATGGAAAGCTCAAAGCTTCAGGAATGGATTAATTACGCTTTAGAGCTTGGAGCTAAAAAAGCAGATACACAGTATGGAGATTGGGCAGTAATGCTCGACCCAGAGGGACACCCCTTTTGCTTTGATGTAATGTAAGTACATAAAGGTAAGAAACCATAGGACTAAATTAGCCTATGGTTTTTTGTTGACAGAAAAGGACATTATAATAAGGATGTGCAGAAAGGGTACTCAGGCAACCAGACTTAGATTGGCACATTAACGAAAATACCCATATCAGAAAAAATAACTCGAAAAACACTTCCAAGTATGGTATACTTAGGACGGTACTAGGATTTTGCCATTATATAAGCCGCAGAAGGCATATCAGAGGCTTGTATCTGAATAAAATGGAGAATCATGTTAAAGCTTGAACAAGAGACATCAAATCCTGGATTTTGGAGGAATTTATGTTAAACAGTAAGAAGATTAGGTTAATGACGAAGCTGGCTGTCTATGAAAGTAAGGACGGTAAAGAAGACATTCATCTCAGTAAATATTATAAGACGGATTATGTTAGATATCAGACACTGAAATCGATCATTTGCGCGACTGTGGGGTATCTTCTGATTCTGCTGCTGGTTGGTTTATATCAGATGGAGTTCATCATTAGAAATGCTGTCGGCCTTGATTATAAGACAATCGGAGCTTATATTCTGGGATTCTACATTATGGTGATTACGATTTATGGTTTGGGATCCATATTGATCTTCTCCTTAAAATATGATGCGTCCCGTAAGAAGCTGTCGAAGTATTATAAGCTGCTGAGACGGCTAAATAAAGTGTATACGGATGAGACGCCGGAAGCTTAAATTAGACTACGTACCGGAGAAATCGCATAAGCGAGTTCCTTCCGGCAGATATAGCAGGTTGAATGAAATACTGATTTGACCGAAGGATGCAGTGCCTGATAGGCACATGGAGGTTAATTATGATGCCAATTCTTGTGTTTAGAGAAAGAGTTAAAAACTTTTATCAAAAATATGATGCGTATTTATCACCAATCATTAAGTTCCTGTTTGCATTTATCATATTCTTGGTTATCAATAAGGAAATAGGCTATGATGCCAGATTTAAGGCCCTTCCGGTGGTGCTGTTCCTATCATTGATAAGTGCGTTTACACCATCGGCGGTATTGGTTCTACTGGCATTACTGGTCAGCGCTTTGCACATCTATTCGATTTCACCGGTACTGTCCATTATCATTGTACTGATTATGATGATTATTTACTTCTTATTTGCCAGATATACACCGAGGTATGGATATGTTTTACTGGCAGTACCGATACTATTCGTATTGAAGATACCCTACACCATACCGATTCTTCTGGGATTAATCTCTACACCGGTAGCAGTGGTTCCGACCGGCTGTGGAGTGGTAGTATATTTTCTGTTTCAGATCATTAAGTCGGCAGTTAACATGCAGGTGAATATGACCGTAGAGGATATCCTTGCACTGTATAAATATGTTATGGACAGTTTGATCGATAATAAGCTTTTAATTATCACAGTAGTAATCTTTATCCTGATCTTGCTGGTAACCTACTTTGTTCGCAGGATGACCTTTGATTATGCCTTCGAGATTGGTATAGCAGCAGGGACCTTAACCTGTATACTGGGCTTTTTGGTAGGTGATATCTTCCTGAGTAATACGAAACAGATCCTAAGCATGATATTAGGAACACTGGCTTCGGGTATCATTGTCTATATCATTCACTTCTTTAAGCTGACGCTCGACTATTCCGGTGTGGAACGGGCGCAGTTCGAGGATGATGTTTATTATTACTATGTGAAGGCAGTTCCTAAGGTAACCGTTACAACACCTCAGGTCAATGTGAAGCATATTAATGTGAAAACAGCGGATATGGGAGCGACCGGCAATCTGCACCGCCGGGATACGGATAACGGTGATGACTATGAGGATGAGGATGACGCTTATTCGGATAAACTGGATAATTATCCTTATCAGAGTACAGGTAAGACGGATAAGATAGACAGACCTGAAAAATAGTGAATGCTTTGTTACGGCAGGGGAGTTGAACATATGGAGACAATCAGGAAATTAGTGAATGATTATTCGGTATGGTTGTCATTTCCGAAGATAAACACAACGGATATCATTGAAATTATAATCTTGGCATATATTATCTACCATGTTGTCAAATGGGTTAAGAACACACGGGCCTGGGCATTGGTAAAGGGCCTTGTGGTAGTCATGGCCTTCTGGCTCGTTGCCGTAGTATTCGATCTGAATGTAATCATCTGGATCATCTCGAATACCATCAACGTTGGAATTATCGCGATTATTATCGTGTTCCAGCCTGAGTTCAGAAAAGCATTGGAGCAGCTGGGGCAGAAAAATATTGTGAGATCTATTATCACCTTTGATGACTCTAGGGATCGGAATGAGAGGTTCTCCGATCATTCCCTAAATGAAATCATTAGAGCCACCTTTGAACTAGCTAGAAATAAGACAGGAGCTTTGATTGTTCTGGAGGAGGAAACTACTCTGAAGGAATATGAAAGAACCGGTATTTATCTTGACAGCATCATCAGCAGTGAATTGCTGATTAATATATTTGAACATAATACGCCGCTCCACGATGGAGCAGTACTCCTCAGGGGCAACAGAGTAGTCGCAGCAACCTGTTACCTTCCGTTATCCGATAATATGCAGTTAAGCAAGGATCTGGGGACGAGACACCGTGCCGGAATCGGAATTAGCGAGGTTTCCGACAGTCTGACCATAATAGTATCCGAGGAGACCGGTAAGGTCTCTATCGCGAAGGAAGGGAAATTAATCCGCAATGTGGATGGCGATTACCTGAGGACAAAGCTTACCGATGCTCAGAAGAAGACCGTTGAGGTAAAGAAGATCAAATTATGGAAGGGAAGATTGAAGAATGAAAAAGAAGCTGACTAGCAATATCGGTTTGAAAATTCTCTCAGTCCTTCTTGCTGCTATCTTGTGGCTGGTAATTACGAATGTAGAGGATCCGGTCAAATCAAGACCCTTTACGAATGTTGCAGTGGATATTCAAAATGAAGAAGTAATCAATGTCCCTGATAAGGTTTATGAGATTATTGAGGGGGAGACGGTCAGCTTCCGTGTACTGGCCAAACGCTCCGTTGTAGATAATCTTACTTCCAATGATTTTAACGTAACGGCAGACTTCTCCAAGCTATTAAGCGGAGGCAATACAGTTCTGATTGACGTCACCAGCAAAAAGGGTGAGGTAACCATCACTGATTTAAAACCGAAGACACTTACCATCCGCCAGGAAGAGATATCAAAGGAAGATTTTAAGGTAAATGTAATTCAAAAGGGTGAAGTGACAGAAGGATATTATGTAGGAGAGAAAACAGCCAGTCCTTTAATCGTACGTGTATCCGGACCTAAGGGAAGAATAGATAAGATCAAGGAGGTCGTAGTTGAGGTGGACGTAACCGGCGCCTCACAGTCCATGAACCGAATTGCCGTTCCGAAAGCATTGGATGAAGAGGGGAATGAGATTGATGCTACGAAATTAGACTTCAGTGACGATTATATCCAGGTTAATTTAAAGCTATATAAGACCAAAACGGTAGAATTGTTAGCAAAGATAGAGGGCAATCCGGCAGAGGGTTATGTTGTTACCGGATTAGATTTCGAGCCAAAAACAGTCGTTATAGCCAGCGAGGATGATAGGGCACTTGATAAGATAAACTATCTGCAGATCACTGAGAACATCGAGGGTGAGAAATCAAATCTTGAGCGGGATATTGACCTCAAGGAGGCCTTGGATCTGCCGAAGGGTGTCATTCTTGTAGGGGATAACCTGACTGTTGGTATGAATATTAAGATCGAAAGATTGGAAACGAAAGAAATTACGATCTGGCCTAACGATATTGAACTAAGAAACAGAAAAGCAGATCAGGAGGTTGGATTTAATACGACAGGTCCAATCAAGGTACTGGTGAAAGGGCCTGCCGAAGAGATAGAGGAGATAGATAGACCCAATTTAAAGCCTTATATTGATTTAGCCGATTGTACAATCGGTACATATGGGTTGTTTCTTGAGGCAGTCCTGCCGGAACATACAACGTTATTCGAAACACCCATGGTCAGCATTTTTATTGAATAATAAACTTACTTATTGATAGGAGGTATCATATTGGTAAGTACGAAGCTTCGAATAGATATACCGACCGGGCTTCATCTGAGGCCGATCAGTGTACTATGTACCAGGGCAATTGACTTCAGCTCTAAAATTACAATCAAAAAAGGGGATAAATCGGTAAATGCCAAAAGTGTTTTGGGTGTACTATCTGCCTGTGTGAGATTCGGGGACGAGATAGAGCTTGTTTGTGAGGGGCCGGATGAGGAGGTCGCCTTGGAAACAATCAGCCAAATGATACTAAGCGGTCTAGGTGATGAGTTAATAAAAAAGTAGTTGCTATAATAGTATCATGATGCTATAATTTAGGTCACATAATTTTATGTGGCCTTATTTTTATACATGGATCATGTATTTTATTAAATGCTAGACCATAATTGCTACTCTCAGGATGCGAAGGTATATTTGGATAGTCAAAAATTGTTCTATATAATATTTATCATACATAACTGACCGGAAAGAATATAATATCAGAAAAAGTAAGCCTTACGCTTATTGGAAATAAAAGGGTGCTCTATCGGCGTGTCTAACGGAATACTCTTTTAAATATAGATAGGAAAGGAATGATGTCATTGGGACTCGTGTAGATAATGCAATTTTATTCATTGTAAAATTGTACAGTGTGATATACCGACTCCGTCGTTAGTTGGATGCCTGTAGTCAGTTGATAACTAATAAAGGAGGATCTTACGATGTTAAATTATAAGAGATATCAGAGAAATCCGGTAGTCAGCCTTCCGGATAGGCAATGGCCGAATAAGGAGATTGAAAAAGCACCCATATGGTGCAGCGTTGATTTAAGGGACGGTAACCAGGCACTGATTGAGCCGATGATCGTAGAAGAAAAGGTAGAATTCTTCCAGCTTCTGGTGAAGCTGGGATTTAAGGAGATTGAGGTGGGATTTCCCTCTGCCTCCCAGATTGAATTCGATTTCTTGAGGCAGCTGGTGGACCGCAGATTAATTCCCGAGGATGTTACTGTTCAGGTGCTGGTTCAATGCAGGGAACATCTGCTGAAGCGTACGTTTGAGGCCCTGGAGGGCGTGAAGCGGGCAATCGTTCATATCTATAATTCTACCTCGACACTACAGCGGGACGTTGTCTTCCATATGAATAAAGAGGAGATTAAACAGATTGCAGTGGAGGGTACGAAGCTCGTCAAGGAATATGCGAAGAATTTCCCCGGAGAAATCATTCTGGAGTATTCCCCGGAGAGCTTTACCGGTACGGAAGTGGATTATGCTCTTGAGGTATGTACTGCAGTTCAGGAGGTATGGGAACCCACACCGGAGAAGAAAGTAATTTTCAATCTTCCTGCTACGGTTGAAATGAACACACCCAATGTGTATGCTGACCAGATTGAATGGATGAACCGCAACTTTAAGAACAGGGACAGCATCCTATTAAGTGTGCACCCTCACAATGACCGTGGAACAGGAGTTGCTATCACAGAGCTGGCCTTACTTGCGGGAGCGGACCGGGTAGAGGGTACACTTTTCGGTAACGGTGAGAGGACCGGAAATGTTGACATTCTTACCTTGGCCTACAACATGTTTTCTCAGGGCATTAACCCGGAACTGAATATCGCTAATATAAATGATATTATTGAAACCTATGAAAGACTCTGTAAAATGAAGGTTCATGAAAGGCACCCCTATGCCGGTAAGCTGGTATTTACGGCATTCTCCGGTTCACATCAGGATGCAATTAATAAGGGTATCAAGGCAATGAGGGAGAGAAACAGTGCTATTTGGGCTGTTCCGTATCTGCCGATCGATCCGGCTGATATCGGAAGACAGTATGAACCCATCGTCAGAATTAACAGCCAGTCCGGTAAGGGTGGTGTTGCCTTTATTATGGAAACCAATTTTGGCTTCAAGCTGCCAAAGGCAATGCACAAGGAATTTGCAGATGTGATTCAGGTACTTTCCGAGAAACAGGGTGAAGTAAGTCCCGAGCAGATCTATAATGAGTTCAAGATATCTTACCTGGATAAGAAGGAACCGCTTCACTTCAGAAAGTGCAGGTTCGAAGACTTGACGGATCAGGATGAATCCTGTAATACCAAGACAAGTCTGATATACACGATTAACGGAGATGAGAAGTACTTCGAAGCCACCGGTAACGGACCGATTGATGCGGTCTTAAGAGGGCTTCAGAAGGAACTCAGTATCAGTGTGAAGATACTCGACTATTCCGAGCATGCTCTGGGCGGCGGTGCAAATGCACAGGCAGCCGCATATATTCAGATGCTGGATATGAGTTCAGGCAAGACGACCTTCGGTGTTGGAATCAGCTCCAATATCACCAGGGCGTCGATCCGGGCGATCTTCAGTGCGCTGAATCGGTTGAACCTTAACTAGATTGGAGCCTTGAATCTGTATGTTAAGGGCATGAGGGCTTCCTATTATAGAACGGCGTAAGGAGCCTTGGACCATTAGTTATACGGGCATAGGGCTGCGATAGTATATGAATGACGAAGGAGACTTGAACCTGCAGTTTTGGTTATAGGGCATCAAGTATGTATAATGACGGTAGGTGAGCCATTAGACCTCCCACACACTAGTGAGAAGACACAACACCGAATTTGAATGCTGCTATCGGACTGACGTCCGCTATCATCACACAAATCCGGTATCATGTCTTCTCAATAGTGCATTAAGGGAGGTCTAAGACTTCCTACCGTCATTTTTTATGCTACGAGCCCTATAGATAGGCCGTGTGTTCAATGTCTCCTTCGTCATGCTATGGAGTACGAGCCCTATGCATATTGATCTGGTTCTAAAGCTTACTTCCGCCGATTCTCAGACATTGAATCTCCATGCCGATTAATACGGGTTCAAGGCTCCATTATTGATAATGTATTTTATTTATGAAGGTTAACCTTACAGCTTCTATTTTGGGTAAACTATGAATGACTGCCTTCTTATCGTAGACAGGAGCAGTGCGCCCAATTCATAGGGGTGTGGTCGGATGCCGGAAAACGATTAGCCATTTTCGAGTGAGTTTAAGCATGCTAGTTCGCTTTGCGAGCGACCGACGAACCTATCAGGGAGGAGCAAAGCGTAATAAACGCATGCGGAAACTTACCGAAAATGAGCTTGTTTTATGGCACTGACCACATCCCTATGAAATAGGCACTGATCCGTCCGGTATCCGCACTAATTCGTCCGGTATCACTGCTGCGTCCTACATCCATTTGGTATAATCCTCCCAATCGTGGAGAAGATAAAGAAAAAAGACGGTTTTGGAAGGATTGGGCAGTGGGGTCCTTGACTTTGATATTACCAAAGTGCTATAATTCCTATGCTGCGTTAAATAAGTAGCAAATAGTTCCAAGCCATTGGAGGAAGCTATATGATCAGTGTCGTAGTTCCTTATCATAAAGGGGAAGCATTTTTAAAGGATTGTTTGGATAGTCTGAAGGAACAGACGTATCGAGAGATAGAGATTTTGCTTATTTGTGATCATGTGAGGGAGGAAGACCTTGGATTGCTCCCGGAGTATGAAGCGGATTTTCCTATACGGGTATACCACCTGCGGGATAAAACAGGGGTGGCTGCAGCCAGGAACCTGGGTCTTGATATGGCACAGGGCGACTATGTATATTTCCTGGACAGCGATGATTACCTTGCTACAGATACGTTGGAGAAATTGGTCACAGCAGCTGCGGAACAAGACGATGATATCGTTTACGGCAAGAAAAAACCTACCTGGTTTCAAAGAAGTATCTTCCTTGCCAGGAATCAGCAGGAGGATTCCGAGGATGATGAAGAGGAGAATGAAAGCAGTGACGGGGAAAATGCCGAGTTAAATATGGAAAATGGCGGAGAAGACAGTAAGGAAAGCAGTGATGATTCCTCAAACGAGGGTTCTGCCGATAAAGATAGTACGGAGGAAGGATCCGACGGTGACGATGAGGGTCATAGTGAAGAGGCCGATTCCGAAGCTGGAGATACCACTGAGGATGAGCCGGAAGAATCGGCTGCAATTCTCACCGAGGAGGAGCTATTAAAGATGGCTCAGGCTCGTGTTAGCCGGGCATATCGTATTCTGGTTACGAAGAGAAAGGGTATCCGAAATATTTCTGTTTTGAACATCCTTTTTAAGCGCAGCTTTATCGAGGAGAATGGACTGCGATTCCCTGAAGAGCTGAAATACTTCTCGGATCTTCCCTTCCTGATGGAAGCATTATCGAAGACTGAGAAGATGAAGAAGCTCCTATCGGCAAAATACATCAAACGGAAACATAATGATGCAATAAATTTACCGGCGCTGTCCCAGGTGAAGGACCCAAATCGTTTTGATGAGTTTGTAGCAGCATATTACGAAACCATCCGAAGGATTCCCGAAGATTCCGAGCTAAGATACCGCCTGGACAAGAAATATATCAATTACTATTCGAAAATCTATGCACCGAAACTGAAACGCAGCAAGAATGAGAAATGGCGTAATGAATATTTCATTAAGATGAGCGAAATCGTGAACGGAATGGATAAGGAACTGATCCATTCCTTAAAGGGTTATCAAAAGAGAGTCATAAAGGCTCTGATCCGTCAGGATCTGAAGAAATCTCTCCGGATTATTAAAGGTCATCTGGGCCATAAGAAGCTTAAGACGGTAATACGGCATAGAAAAGCCATGGCGATGGCACTCTACATCCATTTCTTCTTAAATAGACCGGTAAAAAAGAACTGGATTTTGTTTGAAAGCTTTTTTGGTAAGAATTATTCGGACAGTCCGAAATACATCTACGAGTATCTGGCTAAGAATTACCCGGGCAAATACCGTTCTATCTGGGTCATAGACAAAAGGAATACCAAAATACCGTACAAGCATAGAAGGGTGAAAAGGTTCAGCTTCCGCTATTATTATTATCTTGCCAGATGCGGCTATTTTGTATTCAACAGCAGACAACCGGAGTGGGCTGTTAAAAGACCGGAAAGTGTGTTCCTGGAAACCTGGCACGGAACACCCTTAAAGAAGCTGGTATTTGATATCGAGGATATCACCTCGGCGTCACCGAAGTATAAGCAGCAGGTTTATAAGCAGTCCAGGGCCTGGGATTATCTGATTGCACCGAATGCCTTCAGCTCTGAGACCTTCCGCAGATGCTTTATGTTTGAGAATACCATGCTGGAAACAGGTTATCCGAGAAATGATATCCTGCATGCACCGGATCGGGACAAGCTGGCGGTTGATATCAGATGTAAGCTCGGTATTCCTTCGAATAAGAAGACCATTCTCTATGCTCCCACCTGGAGGGATGACGAATACTACGGTAAGGGTCAGTATAAATTCGAGCTCCAGATGGACCTGGATCTTATGAAGAGAGAACTGGGGGATGAGTATGTCCTCTTGTTAAGAACGCATTATTTTATCGCTGATGCACTTGATGTCAGTGGTCTGGAGGGCTTTGCCATCAATTTAAGCAAATATGATGATATCTCCGAGCTGTATCTGATCTCGGATATCCTAATTACGGATTATTCCTCCGTATTCTTTGATTATGCTAATTTACAGCGGCCGATGTTGTTCTTCACCTATGACCTGGAGAAATACAGGGATGTCTTAAGGGGCTTTTATATCGATATCGAGAAGGAAGTCCCCGGTCCTCTGGTATTTACGACGGAAGAGGTAGTGGAGGCGGTTAAGAATATTGCTTCCATACAAAAAGAGTATGAAGCGAGGTATGAGGTTTTCTACAATAGGTTTTGTGAATGGGAAGATGGACATGCATCGCAAAAAGTGGTAGAATCAGTCTTTAGTAAGTGATTCTTTGGAAGAGAGAGGGCTAGCGTGGGTAAAGCGATAAAGAACTTTAATAAATACCGTTTCCTACTGATGGAGCTGGTAAAAAAGGAAATTAAATTGAAATACCGCCGTTCCTATCTGGGAATCCTTTGGACACTGCTGGAGCCGATCCTAACTACAGCAGTACTTACCATGGTGTTCTCAACGATATATCAGAAGAAGGATCATATGTTTCCTGTATATATCCTGACCGGCCGGTTACTATACTCCTATTTTTCTAACTCTACAAAAGCTGCAATGAAAGCTATCCGGGGGAATAGTGCCATGATTAAGAAGGTATATGTACCGAAGTACATATACCCCCTTTCCACGACCTTGGCAAACTATCTGACCTTCCTGATTTCTATGATCGTACTTTTCGGGGCGGCATTGATTTTCAAAGTGAAGCCTACAGTTCATCTGTTTGCTGCCGTCATTCCTCTATTCCAGCTTCTGATTTTGTGTCTGGGGGTGGGGCTGATACTTGCCACGCTTGCAGTATTCTTCAGAGATCTGGAATATCTGTGGAGCGTCATCCTGATGCTCTTTATGTACACTTCGGCTATTTTTTACAGGATTGAAATTGTGCCTAAAGATAATCTATGGATTTATAAGCTGAATCCTTTGTATCAGATTATTGTTAATTTCAGGAACAGTGTCTTTGGCTTGCCCATGGACCAGGAAGCCCTGCTGTATTCTACAATGTACTGCATCGG
>JAEZHX010000035.1 GCA_023436765.1 Bacillota bacterium | reverse complement strand
GGTCCGTAAGCTTCTGCCTTCGCAAGTCTCTCAACTATTTTATATCCGATGTTACCGGCATCCAGATCGGGGAAAACAAGGACATTAGCCTTACCTGCCGCATTACTGCCCGGTGCCTTAGAAGCACCAATCTTCGGTACGATTGCTGCATCCAGCTGAAACTCACCATCCAGATTAATCTCAGGATATAATTCCTTAGCAATCCTGGTAGCCTCTACCACTTTATCTACATCTGCATGCTTTGCACTTCCCTTAGTGGAATGGGATAACATAGCAACTACCGGCTCCTTCTCTACCAACAGCTCAAAACTCTTGGCACTGCTGCCTGCAATCGCTGCCAATTCTTCCGAATTGGGATTCTGATTTAAGCCACAATCTGCAAATACAAAGGCACCATCAGCGCCGTACTCACAATTGGGAACTACCATCAGGAAGAATGCTGATACCAGCTTGGTACCAGGTGCAGTCTTTAGGATCTGAAGGGCAGGACGTAAGGTATCCGATGTGGAGTGAATCGCTCCGGATACAAGACCGTCAGCATCCCCTGCCTTTACCATCATCATACCGAAATAAGGGTAGTCCTTCGTCAGCAGCTCTCTGGCTTCCTCCGGTGTCATACCCTTGCTCTTTCTAAGTTCAACAAACTGGTCAATATAAGACTGTAGCTTGTCTGTATTATTAGGGTCTACCACTGTTGCTTTGGACAGATCCAGCCCCTGTGCATTCTTTGCAATTTCTTCGCTGTTGCCGATCAATACGATTTTGGCAACTCCTTCAGCAAGTACGGTATGTGCAGCTTCGAGAACTCTTCTGTCACTTGTCTCAGGCAACACAATTGTTTTCATGTTATTTCTAGCTCTTTCTTTGATTACATCAATAAATCCCATGATGTTTACTCCTTCCTAACATCTTTATCAGTAATAGTATGTACATAATTCGTAAAACCCATAAATTTTATTATAGTGTATCCATGCTTGAATAACAAGTATTTTTTTGTTATCATTACCACAATAATGACATCAGATACTTGTCTTTTTTTGGTGCTTCCGATATAATCTAGCTATATTATACTGATATCTCCAAATTAAGGATTATACGTACATATACAGCGCTTGAGGGACATAAACCAAGCATACCTGTAGAACCAAAGTATAAATATTATTGGTTAAGACGTCATATTAAAAACATAAAAAAATACCGGAAGATAATCATTCCGGGGCAGCTCGGAGGATTTTATGAAGGTAGCAGGCACCATCGTGGAATATAATCCATTCCATAACGGGCACAAATATCATATTGAGGAAGCCAGAAGGCTGACCGGAGCAGATTACGTGATTGCAGTAATGAGCGGCAATTTCGTCCAGAGGGGAACCCCTGCAATCGTAGATAAATATAACCGCACCAGAATGGCTCTGAAAAACGGTGTGGATCTCGTGCTGGAGCTGCCGGTCTGCTATGCAACCGGAAGTGCGGAATACTTCGCTATGGGCGCAGTATCCATCCTGAACAGGCTTGGAGTTGTAGATTATCTGTGCTTTGGTAGTGAATGTGGGGATATTGCATTGCTGGAGGAAACTGCAGGACTACTCCTTAAGGCACCCGAGCTATATGATGAAAGGCTATATTCCTATGTGAAGGAAGGCTTAACCTATCCTGCTGCAAGAGCAAAGGCTGTGGAGCAAATCTATCATTCCTCCGGAGACCAGGCTGCCTACGAGAAGATCGCTGCTGTACTGTCTGAGCCGAACAATATTCTTGGTCTGGAGTATATGAAAGCTCTGACTAAGCTCTCTTCTTCCATTACTCCGATAACAATAGCCAGACAAGCTGCTCACTATCACGAGGAGACCCTGACCGATCAGAAATCGGAGACTGCACTTATTTATCAGAGCTTTCCCGTGAAGCTGCAGGAGGAGGATGATAATGACGGTGAAGTGATCAGTTCCGCTACTGCAATAAGAAATACTCTGCAATCTACGGACAATGTATTTGGGTTATCCAGGGTACGAAGCAGTGTGCCGGAGGATGTATATGAGCTTCTGACAGAATACTATAATAAATCCTATCCCATCACGGAAGAGGATTTTGCACAAATACTGATCTATAAACTTTTATCGGAAAGCAGTACTTCTCTTGCTTCCTATGTTGATATCAACCCGGATCTGGCTGACCGATTAATGAATATTCAAAATACCTATTTAAGTATTGCTGAGTTAACGAAGCAGATCAAGACAAGAAATGTGACCCATACCAGAATTAACCGCGCTCTTGCACATCTGCTTCTTAATATTAAGGATGATGCCATAAAAGATTACCTCGGAAACGGCTGCTCCTTCTATGCAAGGGTTCTAGGCTTAAAGAGATCCTCCTCCCAGCTTCTCCGAAGGATCACCGATATCGGTCATATCCCTGTCATAACAAAGGTTACGAAGGCAGATAACCAGCTGGAGCCCTTAGGCAGGCAGATGCTATCTGAGGACATCTTTGCGGCTCATATCTATAATCAGGCAGTCTATCGGAAGTATAATACCACCATATTAAACGAGTATAAGCATGGGATTGTCATAATATAATCAAGTGATGATCTTTATATAGCAGCTTACTAACACGTATCGCACCCTTACCGACAGATCAAGATAATTCTCTATTGTGTGGCATAACGGTTATGAAAAATGATATAAGAAAGAGACGGTAGCTTTATGGATAACAAGAACAGATCATCTGCTCCAAAGGATTACGAATCGGATTACTGCCACATCACGTATCTATCACACGAAAAGGCAGTCCTGCTCACCTGGAAGAAGTTCTGCTGCGGGGAGGATTACCGTAAGCCGGTACTCCATGCTCTGAATCTCTTACAAGAATATGACGGAAGCAATCTTGTCGTCGACGCCAGGAACGGCTTTGAAGACGAGAAAGCGGACGTGGAATGGGCTTTCAACGAATTCATACCTGAGATGGCTAAGACAGGTTGTAAAACCGTCACCTTCATCATGAACGAAGTCAATGAAAT
>JAEZHX010000029.1 GCA_023436765.1 Bacillota bacterium | reverse complement strand
AATTTATCTTTCGGGACTCCAGATCAGAATAGTTCGCAAGAATCGGCTGATTTTGCCCTCTAATTGAATTTTTGGCTAAGCAAGCCCGCTGATACAAGGTGGAGATATTCCGGTCAGAGGGACCTGCAATGCATATACCGAAGGTTAGCTTCGCTTCAGGACAAAAACCATAGATTTCCTCAGAAAGATCTATGACCAACAGAGCAGCATCTATAGATTTATAATTTTCCAACAGGATCACAAATTGATCAGCGCAGCCGTAATACATATGGGGTTGCCTAATATGATCCTGTAGAGTCTTATGAACTTGGGCCATCGTCTCCTTTGTCGCAAAATCTCCGCATTGTTGAATGAGATCAATATAATTATCAATATCAAAGACTAAGATAGCATAAGTGACATTTTGTTTAACAGTTCTCATTTCTATGGATTCTATGAAATGATGTAAGTCAATCTCAGTGGAAGAAGAAATCAGATCTGCATCGTCTTGTGCTGTATTCTGAGAATTGAATTCGGAAGAATCAAAATTAGTATAGTGATTCATATTAACTAGCCCCCGCTTTCTGGCTTGTGACGCTATAAGCACAAGAACTAATCGATAAGAATCGATAAGGTGCAACTGGCTGCCATTCTTTTCAGATTAGGCCCTATAGCTTTGCGTCGTTACTTTTCAGTAAGTTTGCCAATATTGTATATCATATAAATTTTACTATGAAATCACCTATCTGCATAGAGCAGAAGTCGACAATAGGTCTTATTTACTGTATGTAAAAATCATTTAGCCGATTCCCCTCATGGAGTAGCGATAGCTGTAGGTTCTGTTGGCATACAGGGTAAATTCCGGATGGGTCCTGGCACCCCAGGTGTCATCTCCGCCGACACCCATTTGCTTATAATTCACCCTTACAACAATCCTGTCACTGGTAGGCAGCTTATGATGGTGATCCGTTTCCTCCAGCTCATAAGGAGTATAAGGTAAAGCATTGATCTCGACAAGAGGCAAGCCTTTGATCTCGATACCCATTCCTTGGTCATTGGTCAACCGAGCCCACCTTACTTCGGTCTTATTCCCACATTCCTGAGGCCTCAAATAGGGAGTCATCTGATCCTTAACCTTGCCGGAATAGATGCCGACCTTTGCCCCGGAAGCTCTGTCCCAATAATTCTCGTGGGGTCCCTTCCCATACCAGCTAAGGTTATCATAGGCCTGATCAAGCGTGAAAAGCATACCTACTTCAGGGATTTCAGGAAGATCTGCACCGGGGAATAGCTCTTGGTCTACGTTAATTCGTCCATCTCCGTAAGCGGTATAAACCACATTACAGTAGGAAATCTGTGTGGTTGGTATTTCAAAATAGAAAGTTACAATCACCTTAGCTTTACCAAATTCTTTTGAGAAATTCAAAAGTTTTCTTGATTTTCCGCTATTTCGCCAGGTCTTGCATCTGTTTGGAAGTCCGGATCCTCTGTCATTGTCTGTAAAAGCCCTCCAGAAGCTTGGAGCAGGTCCTTCCTTTATCAGCTCCATTCCCTTGTATCGATAAGAACAGAGAGTACCGTTCTCTGTATCAAAAGCAACAGTAAAGGTGGTACCGGATATCGTCAGAAGATGATTATTTTCCGAAGCGCTTAGCTCGGCTGTCTGAGGAGCTGCTTCCGTATTTACTTCAATCCTTACAGGTAGCTTAAACTGCTCAAAGGACATTTCGTAGCCTTGATCGGCCCATAGGGTATCCTGCTTTAAGACAAAACCTAAGTTTAAGAAGAATTCCTCTGCCATTCCGGAGGACTTTAAATCTCCAAAGGGTATCCTTACCACAGTTGAGCAGCCGGGGGGCAGATCAATCTCATCGTTACCCTGGTTGATAAGGTCACCGTTACAATACACTTGCCAGATAAATTCATACTCATTTAAGTTTGTAAATAAGTGTTTGTTTTCAATTTTAATCTTGCCCTGTGATAAATCCTCAGAAATAAACCTTACATTCTGATAGCATTTTTTTACTTCATATAGCTTAGGGGATACTGTTCTGTCTGCAAATATGATACCGTCTCCGCAGAAATTACCATCATTGGGCGTATCGCCGAAATCACCACCATATGCCAGGTAAGCTCTGCCCTCGGGGGTTTTCGTAAGGATGGCCTGATCGATCCAATCCCAGATGAAGCCGCCCTGCAGAATCGGATATTGATCAAATAAATCCGTATATTTGAAGAGATTGCCGGTGGAATTACCCATGGAATGACTGTATTCACATAGGATATATGGTTTTTTATTATTTATGTTGAGGGCATAGGCTTCGAGCTCCCTGGGGTTTGCATACATCCAGCTTTCAATATCAGATGCGGCTTCATATTTTCTGTAATGAATGACACCTTCATAATGAACAATACGGGTAGGATCCACTGCTCTGAAGAAGTCATGCATTTTAATAAAGTTCTCACCACCGAAGGATTCATTTCCAAGGGACCAGATGATAACGGATGGGTGATTCTTATCCCTTTGAAACATCGAATTTGCCCTGTCTAGAACAGCATCGGTCCAACAAGCCTTACTTCCGGGAATGTTACGGTCTTCTTCCTCTGTTTGAGTATAGCCCCAGGTGCCATGGGTCTCAAGATTCGTCTCATCGATCACGTAGATGCCATATTCATCACAGAGGTCATACCAGAGCGGCTGATTTGGGTAATGGGAAGTACGTACTGCATTGATATTATGTCTCTTCATCAATGCGATATCGGTAAGCATTTCTTCCCTGCCAATGGCACGTCCCTTAACGCTGCTGAATTCATGGCGGTTGACACCTTTCAATACGATCCGCTGGCCATTGATTTTCATGAGTCCATCCTTGATTTCAAACCTCCGAAAGCCGATCCTGGTGCTAACGGCCTCTATCAGAGAGCCCTCCCGGTTTTTTAAGGCAAGCACCAGGGTATATAGGTTGGGATGCTCCGCACTCCATTTTAAGGGATTATCCACCCGGGAGGTTAGTCGGGCATCCCTCACCATTTTACCCGATAAGTCCACATTTAAGCTAACCGGGGCATTCAAAACGGATTTCCCGGTCTTATCAAACAGATGGAGCTCGACTGTTACCTGGTTGTCCTCGCGGAGATCACAGTCAGCTAATTTCACACTGATATCTAAAGCTGAATTCCTGTAGTCATGATCCAGCTCTGTTATTACAAAGAAATCATGGATATGCTGCTTCGGAGTGGAATAGAGATAGACCTCTCTGAAAATCCCACTCAGCCTCCAGAAGTCCTGATCCTCCAGCCAGCTGGCATCACACCATCTGTAGACTTCTACAGCAAGCTTGTTTTCACCCTCAATCAGGTAGGGAGTGATATCAAACTCAGAGGGAGAGAAGGTATCCTTACTGAAGCCAACCAGCTCCCCATTCACCCATGCATAAAAAGCAGACTCCACACCCTGGAAGCTTAGGTATACAGGCTGTCCGTTCCAGTCTCCCGGCACAGTAAAATAACGTATATAAGAACCTACGGGATTATATATTGTAGGTGCAAAAGGAGGTACCAGCTGCTCCCTTTCACTCCAGGGATAAACTACATTGGTGTATTGCGGATAATCATAGCCTTCCAGCTGCCAGTTTGAGGGCACCGGAATCTCCTTCCAGGAGCTGCAGTCATACTTGGTTTCGTAAAAATCAGCAATTCTTTTCTCGGCATTCTCAGCAAAGCTAAACTTCCATAATCCATTTAGGGGCATAAAATACCGGGATAAGCTGCGATCAACTTTTCGTGCCTCTTCTATCGTATCAAACGGCACAAACGTTGCATGTGCATCCACAGAGTTTATATGGGTGATCTCGGGATTATTGTTCCAATCGGGATATCCATTTACAGGGGCGTTGTATACAAATTTCATTTTCGTTTTTACCTCTCCTTCTGTTGTATCATCAGTATTGATACCAACGTTGATCTATAGATGAATTATAACATATAACACATGAAATGAATAAGATAGTATATTCTGCCCGGACAGGGTAATTTGCTATAATTCATATAGTGACTTGTTATGCTGAGCTGAGATAGGAGCTATTATGGATAAAAAAATAAGGAATACAGCCTGCCGGGCGCAGGGGTTTCAACTACATGACACATTAGGCTATTTTCAGAATAAGGGTGTGAATGTGATGGCCTTCGACGATATTTATCCCGAAGGACATCAATCCGGCGTCAGTATCATTATGCACGGCAACCGCATCGCAACCAACGGCGATCTGCGATTTGAACAGACGCCCGGACAATGGCAGCCGGTACCGAAGCAGGAGCTACGCGAACTGGATCCTGAGACGAATACGATTACTACATCCTTGAGCTTTCCGAATACCGCGAGGCACCTAAAAGGCTTTAATCCGATGATCTATCCGGATTTTCAATTTCATTATAAGGTAATAGTAAGAGGAGAAGAGAACGCCGTTAAGGTTACGATAGATCTGGACAGGCCAATTCCGGATTGGCTGGTCGGCAAGCTATGCTTTAATCTGGAGCTGTTTCCGGGAGCGTTGTTCGGAAAGCCCTGGATCATGGATCACAAGCAGGGCCTCTTCCCGGAACAGCCAAACGGTCCGGTCCTAACTCAACCCACCAATTATTTGCATGTAGGTAATTTCAAAGAACCCGATGCGAAGGCAGAGATTAAACATTTGACAGGGGATAACAATGGATACAATCCGATGATCGCTGATGACATGATTGCCGAGCCTTATGCCGTTGGAAAGCGCTTTACAGTACGCCCTGATGACCCTTATAATCGCTTTACTATAGAAAGTATGGGGGCGGAGCTTAAGCTGTATGATGGTCGCTTAAACCACAACAACGGCTGGTTTGTGCTCAGCAGTGAAGTACCGGCAGGAGCTACAGAACAGGCAATTGAGTGGATGATCAGGCCGAACGTAGTAGAAGACTGGAGCTATCCTGCTGTCGTTCAAACCTCTCAGGTGGGATACCATCCTAAGCAAACGAAGGTAGCTATCATCGAGCTGGACGAGCGGGAAAGCAAATTTGAGAAACCAATCCTCTATAAAATAACAGAGACCGGAGAAAAACAGGTCCTTTCGGCAGCCGGACATCAGTGGGGCAGGTTTCTCCGCTACAGCTATCTAAAATTTGATTTTACGGATATCAGGGAGGAGGGGCTTTATAGAATTCGTTACGGTTCTTCGGAGTCCTCCATTTTCCGCATCGCCGGTGATGTTTACGACCGGGGAGTTTGGCAGCCGGTATTGGAGTATTTTCTTCCTGTTCAGATGTGCCATATGAGAGTTAATGAGAAATACCGTGTATGGCATGGGCTGTGCCATGATGATGATGCCAGAATGGCACCGGTGAATTATAACCATTTTGATGGCTATGAGCAAGGGCCTTCCACACTGACCAAATACAAACCGGGCGAACACGTTCCGGGATTAAATATTGGTGGCTGGCATGATGCGGGGGATTTTGATCTTCGTGTGGAATCACAGTCCGGTGAATTCTATATCCTGACCCTGGCTTATGAAGCCTTTCAGGTCTATTACGATGTGACGGCCATCGACCAGGACAGACGAATCACTGAGATTCACCAGCCTGACGGTAAAAATGACATATTGCAGCAGATCGAGCACGGAGTCTTATCCGTAGTAGGTGGGTACCAGGCCTTGGGACGGCTTTATCGGGGAATGATTGAAAACGATCTGAGGCAATACGTCCACCTTGGCGACAGCGCTGTCATGACAGACGGTATCAAAGGAAATGCTGACGACCGTATCGTATTTACCGAAGATAATCCGCCCAGAGAACTGACAACTGCAGCCCATCTGGCTGCTGCATCCCGGGCATTGAAGGGGTTCAATAATCCCTTAAGTATCCAGGCCTTACAGGCAGCCCGTGAGATCTACAAAGTAACGGATGGGACCGGCCGAGCCAGAGTGGCTAAAATTCAAGCTGCTGTAGAATTACTGCTTACAACAGGGGAGCAGGAATATAAAGACTTTATACTCTCGGAGACAGAGTATATCGTAGAGACAATAGATAAAACAGGCTGGTTTGTGGTACGGGCTGAGAATATGTTGAACGATGCCGGTTTCACGAAAGCCATCCGGGATGCGTTACCGGCCTTGAAAGAACAGTATGAGCGGTTGAGTGCCGAAACGCCATACGGGATACCGTATCGCCCGCATATCTGGGGAGCGGGCTGGGGGATCCAGAGACTGGGCTTCGAGTATTATTATCTGAATAAGGAGTATCCTGATATTTTCGAGCCTGAAATGATTTTCAATACGTTAAACTTCGTTCTGGGCTGTCATCCCGGTTCCAATACGATGTCCTTTGCATCAGGAGTAGGCGTTAAATCGGCTACAGTCGGTTATGGACTTAACCGCGCCGACTGGTCGTATATTCC
>JAEZHX010000027.1 GCA_023436765.1 Bacillota bacterium | reverse complement strand
GCTGGATTAGGGCGACATTCTATATTTTTTGCACAGCATGGTTTCGAAGTCTCGTCAATAGATATATCAGAATATGGAGTAAATTATCTAAATGAATGGGCAAAAAAAGAAAATTTAGATATTGATATAAGGCTTGGGGATATGGTTTCACTACCGTACCAAGATCACTATTTTGATGCTATATTTGCTTATCATTCCATTTCCCATGCGGATACAGAAGGAATAAAGAAGATTATAAGTGAAATAGAACGAGTTCTGAAACAAAAGGGAGTAATATATACATCAATGTGTTCAAAAGATTCATGGGAATATAGTAAATCGGGATTTCCCAAATTAGATGAGAATACAGTGTTAATTAAAGATGATGGTCCAGAGAATAATGTACCACATTTTTATGCTAATCGAGAAGATATTTTAAGTCTATTTCATAACTTTAATATTGAGCGGATACGTCATATTGATTATTGCTTTTTAAATGGTGATAAATTAGATTGTAAATACTACTACATAAATGGATGTAAGAATTAAGAAATTATTTTATTCTATATTCACGGGGGAACGGTCAATGAACAGGTCAATGATGCAGGTTTATGTTAAGGACAGTGATAAGGCTCTGGAGTTCTATCGAGATGTATTTGACGCTAAGGTAATGTGCAGCTATCCTAATGCAGACGGAACATTAATGCACGCAGAGCTTGATGTTTTTGGACAAATAGTAGCGTTAAGTGAGTTGAATGAAGAAAATGCGGTTGTAGGCAATACGATGATGTTCTGCCTGGATTTTGGGGAAGGCCAAGAAGCTATAGTTAAGAAAATATATACTTCAATAAAGGATGGAGCCCAAATGATATATCCGCTTGGCAAATGTGATTATAGTCCGTTAATGGCAGATCTCATTGATAAATTTGGGGTTCGCTGGTGTATCTTTGTATGATTCTTAAGGAGGTCAGTTTATATGCTATCAAAGAAATGTCTAGGGACTATAGGAGCAATTGTTATGGTGTTATTACTCTATACAGTATATAGACTAGTAACACAGGAACAGGCAAATGGTACTTTATTAGATATCAAAACTTCTGACCATATCCGTATTTGGGATGGAAGGACAGGTGAAGCTTACATACTCGACAGGGAAGATTATGTATACAGAATCAGAAAGGCTGCTAGCGAATTAAGGTATTTGAAGAAGTCGGATACACCGCAGTCGTCGGGGTCTAGTTATAATATATTTTTTGAGGATGGAGCTGGGAGTGAATTGTCACATATCAGTTATGCATGGCCGGAGAATATTGTGTATGTCAATGATGTCGGATATGAACTTGTGGAAGAGGAGAAATACTTATTATATGCTTATGTTGCAGATGCTTTGTACCTGGAGGCATGGGATGCTATGCATGATGATAGGCGTTGATTATGACTGTAAGGATATCACCCCATGATCAAATAATAAATGATTGGATTAACCTACTAGTATGTGGTAGTATTACTTTGAAATAGCAATTCTTCGGGTTTATTTGTTTGAATATTGAGATTTGCGAGGAGAAGTCGAGGATGGATTACGAACTATTGGTGAATACTGCGGTGCTGGCAGGAGAACTCATGCTGTCCGGAGGGGCAGAAACCTACCGGGTTGAGGATACGATGATCAGAATACTGAAGATGTCGGGTCTTGCCGTTGCCGAGGCGGTAGCAACAACAACCGGAATCTATGTAACTCTTTCGGATAAGAGTATTAATACGATTACATTTATTAAGAGAGTAAGTGTCAGGAATACCAATCTGGAGAGGATATATGAAGTAAATGAAGTATCCAGAAAGTTCTGCAATAGGCAGATGACACTGGAAGAGGCGAATGAGAAGCTGCATTCGATCAGTAAGCTGCAGACCTATCGACAACCAATTATATATCTGTGTACGGTCATAACAGCAGCATTCTTTACCGTGCTCTATGGCGGTAATGTGGTGGACTTTGCTATTGGTGCTTTCAATGGTAGCATCCTGGCCCTATTCTCCTTCCTTGTCAGTAAGGTGAGGATCAATCTGTTTATCCGCAATATGGTTGCGGCCTTGCTGGTTACAATCAGCAGTGCACTTTTCCTAAGATATTTTCAGTCCTATATTCATATCACCATTCTGCTGACCGGCTCGATCACACCGCTAGTACCCGGGGTGGCAATCACCAATGCCATCAGGGATACCTTCCAGGGAGATTATATGTCGGGAGGAGCCAGGGCGATTGAAGCCTTTGTTGCAGCCACTGCGATATCTGTCGGAGTAGGTGTCGGACTGGCTTTATTCAGAGTATATGTGATTCTTTAGCAGGAAGGAGAGTGCGGTATGATTATTCGGGTGCTTGGTTCCATCATCGGTATTATTGGCTTCTCGGTCATCTCGGGAGTACCGAAAAAATTTCTGATTCACTGCAGTATTACCGGTGCTGCAGGCTGGTTTGTATATTTGGTCAGTAAGGCAATCAATGATAAGGAAGTTTTTAGTATGTTCTTGGCTGCATTGGCAGTATCGTTTTTGTCCCATATATTTGCTAGGGCACTGAAGGCACCGGTGACGATATTCCTTATTCCGGGGATCCTTCCTCTGGTACCGGGAATAGGCATGGTTCGTTCTGTATATTATAACATCAATCACAATTCCATTATGACAGGTTATAACCTGTCCTTAACCATTCAGACGGCAGGAGCCATCGCGATGGCCATTCTGATCATGGATACCTGCTTTCGAATGTATCGGGTTAATAAGAGGAAATAAAAAAAGAACCCTGGTCTTACCAATAGCATGGACTGAAGTCGTTCAATCTGTGATCATGGAGACCAGGGTATTTTTATATCTTATATAATCGCTAGGCTATTTAGTCTTAACCTTCTTCACCTTATGGTTCGGGTTCTTAATATTAATCTGATAGGTAAAGGCTACCGGATCCCGGGACTCTACAGGAGCAGCATAGGTAGTGATCATATAGTTATTGCCGTCCTTGAATAGGTTTTTGACTGTAAGGGCATCCTCATCGGTTACATTGAACGGGTCTACGGTAATTACGGTATATTCCTTGCCGGATGATTTCTTCCCATTCCCTTTCACCTTTTCGTTGATGAAGGTGACTGTATAATTCACATACTGACCAAACAGCTCACTAAGGGAAATGAACCCATCCGTGGAGCTGCCATCCAGGGCTAATCCGATTTCAGGAATGGTGATGTTTTTCAGGAACCAGCCGGTTTCAAAGGTAGACCAGTCAGTTAGATAACGGAAGGAGATTAGAATCTTTTGACCTGCATAAGTACTCAGATCAAAGGTTTCATTGATCCAGCCATCTGATGCTCCGGTAAAACCGGGTACATTTGCCTTAATCTTAGGATAGCCATCCGGATCAACATCGCTTCTGGTATTTTCATTCGCAAGACTCGTCCAGGTATAACCTCCATCTGTAGAAACCTGAACAAATCCATAATCCCAACCTTCTTCAATCTGATAGTAATTTTCAAAATTCAGGGTGGCCGAGGGTACACCGGTTAGGTCTGCTTCCATAATGATGGCGTTATCCGCCTCATTCCCCTGATTGGACCACAAAACCATATTACCCTCGGAGCTCTGCGGGTCACTGATTGTTAGCCATGGAATCGGCAGAAAATCTACTCCGTCAAAGGAGATGCTATCGATCTTACGATCGAAGGCAAGCTTCTTAAAGTCTCCTCCCCAGGCGGGAACACCTTCCTTCTCATAGGTGACGGCACTCTCAAAGTCCACAGTCTTACCTCTTAGTGTCCCGTTTTTATCGATGGGAATATCCCTAAGGTTGATACTGTCAAAGTTATAGATACCGTTACCAGGCTTATCACTATCCAGAACCAAAGCGGTAATAAAGTTCTGATATAGCGAGGTAAAGTCAAGTCTGGAACCATGAGCTCTCAGAACCTCACTGATACTGTCAATGCCCTGCTTAGGATTCAGAGCAAGGTCCCTGATAAAATCCTTGCCAAGCTTATCCTTCATATACATAGTGAACAGATAAACCTGTCCATAATCCGCAATTGTCTCCGGTCCGGTGGGTGCGGAATAATGCTCATCCCAATTAACCAGGGAGTTCTCCGGTCGGTCCAGATAGTAGTTAATTGAAGATGCATCCAGCCCGTAGCCACCGAGATACTCCGAGAAGGTGGACATACCCTCATTTATCCAACTCTCCTCCAGGGGATCATGGTCTGCATGAATCAAATGCTGGAGTTCATGGATCGCTGTGGGATAGAACGTATCCTTTAGGCGGGTTTCCCAACTGTTGGTGTCGATCGTGATAATATTACGATTGATGTAATTCTCAAGGGTCTGCCAGAAGAAGCCTGCCACAAAGAAGGGGTAGCTCGGATCTACATAATTCTCATCGATAATATTGTCTACGAGAATGATTACCTTACTATTGCCTTCATAATAACCTTGTGGCACATAACCCCAGTCAGCCAAAGGTGATTGTGACCCGTCCAGCATCTCCGGAGTGCCAAAGAAATCTGTGGCTACCGGATAAATGTTAGAATCAAATTCTGCCTTCAGCTTGTCCACCTGTTCCTGTGTGATGATTGGAGTCGATCTGGGATCCCCTGTCGGGAAGGAGAGGTCATCTGCCACCCAGACCTCTACATTTTCGCCAACACTTCTAAGGGTAAAGGTTTTAAAAGCAAGATCTCTGTTCAGGAAATATTTCGTTCCCCCGTCATATGTAAAATCACTGTCAGAAGCAGTATCAGCTTCTTCCAAGGCTTCCTCGCCAAGTGCCTGTGCTTTAATTATTTCTTCTGCTGTTCTCTGAAAATCGGTATTCTTTGACAGATAATCGAGGTAACTGTCGATATCAATTCTGTCTCCGTACAGTTCATCACTTATCACCGCAGCTGTCTTTGCCTCTGCTGTTTTCTCAAAATATGGAATGGTTTGCAGAAGGGAAAGAACAAGTGCTCCCGTAAGTAGAACGGATAAATATTTTTTCATAAAAAAGCCTCCTTTCCAATAAATGTAAAATAATAATAACACATATTGAACTGAAAGTAAATTTCCTTTCCAAACAGGAGATTAATAATAGATTAAGAATCAGTAATAATTTACATATGTAGGTTTGTCAAACATATGTTACACCATACCTAACAAAATTCAATAAGATATTCTGCGGTGATTTCCATCCCAGAGGTCTCATCGGAAAGCGGTTATAATCTCTTTTGTTATATGTATTTAGCTG
>JAEZHX010000096.1 GCA_023436765.1 Bacillota bacterium | reverse complement strand
GCAGGTCCCTCTGACCGGAATATCTCCACCTTGTATCAGCGGGCTTGCTTAGCCAAAAATTCAATTAGAGGGCAAAATCAGCCGATTCTTGCGAACTATTCTGATCTGGAGTCCCGAAAGATAAATTAACTTTACCACACAGGTTGTTGCATAACGGAATTAGTATATCTCAGACTGTAAAATGAAACAGAAAACGTATTTCTACCTCAAAACAGCCAAGCCATAGAAAAAGCCCTACAATCATTAGATTGTAAGGCTTTCATTCATTAACAGGGGATGAGAGATTCGAACTCCCGTGAACGGTTTTGGAGACCGTCATACTGCCGCTGTATGAATCCCCTCTGTTGCTGTCGCTTATTTATAGTACTATGAATTGTTTTAATTGTCAATATTATTTTAATACTTTTAAACTTATTTGGGACCTGGTAAGCCTACTCAAATACATCCTTTGTCATGCTTAATTCTGCACCTGCAACGGCATGATCCACACATTCGCCCACGGAGCCGATAGAGGCCTTCAGTTCTTCCGTAATTCCGCACTGAACTGCTGCCGTATTCTCAATAGAATGAAGAATTTCATTATCCGACATTGCTGATTCCATGATTTTGCATAGCAGTTGATTCATCTCCTCTAATAAATGGATCAGCTGATCCTTTCCCGCCTCGCAGGGGTTCTCCGAATAATCAAATCCTCCATCCCTAAGCTGTTTGACCATCTGTTTGCCCTGCTTCGTCAGATTTAGCACTGTATCTGTCAAATTCATGGCTTCATAGGAATACTTCTCAATCTTCTGCTGGGAAAGGCACAGCTTGTCCATCAGCTCCCCGGTTTGAATTAATGATTCCTGAGCTGAGCTTAATTCAATTACTCTTTCGTAAACCATATCCTTCATATGACCTCCATATAACCCCTACCGGTTAATCTGGGCTCTTGCACAAACCAACCCTGTGAAATGTATTCTCACATTATCCCCTAACTTATTACGTAGCAATACCGCTGTTACTTACCTGACAACAGTCTCATAACCTCCTGAATATTCTTTACCCCGATCAATTTCATCCCGGTGGACTTAATATACTCTTCGTTAGCCTGAGGCAGGATACAGACCTCAAAGCCCATCTTGGCTGCCTCTGCCACCCTCTGCTCTGCCATGTTGACTGCCCTGATCTCTCCGGTCAATCCAACTTCCCCAAATAGGATGGTCCGGTGATCAATTGTAATATTCTTATAGCTGGACAGTAAGGAGCAAATAATGGCCAGATCCAATGCCGGTTCCGTAATTTTCATTCCGCCAGCGACATTGATATAGGCATCACAGTCCGACAGTTGTAGGCCCAGACGTTTCTCGAGTACTGCCATCAGCAGATTGACCCGGTTATAATCTGTTCCTGCTGCAGTTCGCCTTGGCATATTGAAGTTCGTTCTGCAAACCAGTGCCTGAACCTCTATCAGGATGGGTCTGGTGCCTTCGATCGAGGAGGATACGACAGATCCCGGCTCCCCAACCGGCCTCCCCTTCAGCATATATTCCGAAGGATTCTTAACCTCAACCAATCCTGCATTCTGCATCTCAAAGACTCCGATTTCATTCGTGGAGCCAAAACGGTTTTTCACTGCCCGCAGTACCCGATAGGAAGCATAATTGTCTCCTTCAAAATACAGGACAGTATCCACCATATGCTCCAATACCCTCGGACCGGCGACCATCCCTTCCTTTGTCACATGTCCGATGATAAATATCGTGATAGCAGCTCCTTTGGCAATTCTCATCAGTGCTCCGGTCGCTTCCCTTACCTGGCTGACGCTTCCCGGAGCGGAGGAAATCTCCTCCTTAAACATCGTCTGGATTGAATCGATGACCACGATGTCCGGCTTATGCTTTGTGATGGCCTCCTCGATCAGATCCAGATTAGTTTCACAAAGGAGCAGAAGCTCGCCGTTTATTACGCCGAGCCTTTCTGCTCTCATTTTAATCTGATTCAGGGATTCTTCTCCTGAAATATATATGATTTTTTTACCGCGGTCAGTGATTTCTTTGCACATTTGGAGCAGCAACGTAGATTTACCGATTCCCGGATCACCGCCCACCAGAACCAGACTCCCCTGGACGATCCCACCGCCAAGTACCCGGTCAAGTTCTCCGATTCCGGAATTCATCCTAGGTTCTGCTTCTGCCTTGATCTTTGAGATCAGCTCCGGTTCTCTGACATTCCTTACTCCTGATGTAACCGCACTTTTCTTGATTACCGGTTCTTCTACAAAGGTATCCCATTGCTTGCAGCCGGGACACTGGCCTACCCATTTTGCTGATTCATAGCCGCATTCCTTACAGAAAAACACGGTCTTTGGTTTCGCCATCTAGAGTTTAACCACCTTTACGGAAGCCTTCTCATCCTCATTAAGCTCCAGGGAGAAGATCAGCTTTCCACCTAAATTTGTTTTCATTTGTCCCAGGTAAGAATCGTTCTTAAATATCTCATAATCCTTTTCAGCTTCCAGCTCCAATGTAATCTGGGCTGTATCCCTGCCATTCACCAGAAAACTCACTTCTGTGTCCTTCTGGACCAGATTGAATACAGCTGTTCCAGGCATTGATTCATATACAAACATCCCATTTTTCTCAAGCTTGGTGATCTTGTCATAGGTTTTTACCTTATACAAGTCGCCCTCATGCTCAAAATCAGAGACCTTAGATTTTACATCCATTTTATAGTTACCAAAGCTTATTGTCCCATCACTCTCTTTGCGTATTAACTCTTCTACTACAGCCATTATATGACCCTCCTAATTGTAATAACCTATAAGGACTCCCGGCGGAAACCCAATTTACCAGCCTGACTGGAACTTATAATGCTATTATAAACGAAACCTAATTTTATTTCTACTACTTCCGCAAATAATTAAACGTTTACTACTGCATTGATGGTTATTTCATTATCAAGATATTTTATGCTGACGGTGTCTCCTTCTTTGATGGTTCCTGCCAGAATCGCTTCGGCAAGCCTATCCTCAATATTGGTTTGTATCGCTCTTCTTAATGGTCTTGCACCGTATTTCACGTCAAATCCGACTTCAGCCAGGTGGTCGATTACCTCAGCACTGGTTTCAAGCGTAATATTCATCTGTGCTTTGCTGCGTTTTGCAATGGATTTTACCATGATTTCTACAATACTGCGGATGTTTTCCTTGGTCAATGCATGGAAGACAATAATCTCATCGATGCGGTTGATGAATTCCGGCTTGAAGATTCTCTTCACTTCATCCATAACACCGTCCTTCATTCTCTTATAATCCTCTTTATCATCGACAACAGAAGTAAACCCGAGCCGTTTCGGAGAAATGATATTCTGCGCTCCGGCATTCGAGGTCATGATAATAATGGTATTCTTAAAACTGACGCGTCTTCCTTGGGCATCAGTGATATGGCCGTCATCCAATACCTGCAGCAGGATATTGAATACATCAGGATGTGCCTTCTCCACCTCATCGAACAGGATAACGGAATAAGGATTCTGTCTTACCTTCTCACTCAACTGACCGCCCTCATCATAGCCGACATAACCCGGAGGGGACCCGATCAGCTTGCTGACACTGTGCTTCTCCATATATTCGGACATATCGACCCGGATAATCGCATTCTCACTGCCGAACATCGCCTCGGATAATGCCTTGGAAAGCTCGGTCTTACCTACACCGGTAGGTCCCAGGAATAAGAAGGAACCAATCGGACGGTTCGGGTCCTTTAAACCGACCCTGCCGCGACGGATAGCTCTCGCCACGCTGCTTACTGCCTCCTCCTGCCCTACGACTCTCTGATGCAGAATATTTTCAAGATTCTGCAGACGCTCCGTCTCTTCTTCAGCCAGCTTCTTCACAGGGATCTTCGTCCAGCTGGAGATGATCTCAGCGATTTCATTCTCACTGACCACCAGCTGCTTTTCCATCCGCTGCTTATCATCCAGAACCTTCCGTTTCTCCAGCTGTTCCTGCGCAGCCTCCTGCTGTTTCTTGATTTCTCCGGCCTTCTCATAGGCTTCTTCCTTGATGGCCTTTTCCTTCTCATCCTCTAACCGTTTGATTTCCGACTCTAATTCCTTAACAGCCGGAGAGGAGGTGTAGGCACTCAGGCGTACCTTTGATGCAGCTTCATCCATTAAATCGATTGCCTTATCCGGCAGATATCGGTCATTAATGTAGCGGCTGGATAGCTTCACTGCTGAGGTCAGGGCTGTATCTGTGATTCGAACCTGATGATGCGCTTCGTATTTATCTCTTAAGCCAAATAAAATCTGGATGGCTTCATCCTCGGAGGGTTCTTCCACTACTACCGGCTGGAACCTTCTCTCCAGGGCTGCATCCTTCTCAATATATTTACGGTATTCTTCCCTGGTCGTTGCGCCGATGATCTGCAGCTCACCCCTGGCCAGGGAGGGCTTCAGGATATTGGAGGCATCAATCGCTCCCTCTGCTCCGCCGGCGCCGATAATGGTATGGATCTCATCGATGAATAGCAGTACATTACCATCACTGATAACCTCACTGATGACCTTCTTAATTCTCTCTTCAAATTCTCCGCGGTACTTGGAGCCCGCTACCATACCGGAAAGGTCCAGTGTAACGACTCTCTTCTCCTTTATCGTATCAGGAATATTTCCTTCGACAATTTTTAAGGCCAGACCTTCTGCAATGGCGGTTTTACCTACACCCGGCTCCCCGACGAGGCAGGGGTTATTCTTCGTCCTTCTGCTTAGGATCTGAACCACTCTCTGGATCTCGGTTTCACGGCCGATCACCGGGTCCAGCTTGCCTTCCCTGGCGTATTCGGTCAAATCACGGCTGTACTGGTCCAGTGTAGGCGTCTGGGATTTTGCCTTTCCCTTATTGTTCTTTCCAGCTGAATACTCATTCTTCGCAGCATTCAGATCAACACCTGTAGCCGTCAGAATATCGATATATACTTTTTGGATATTCACTCCCAGAGTATTCAAAAGTCGGACTGCAATACAATCCGTTTCCTTAATTAAAGCAATTAAAATGTGTTCTGTACCTACCAACTGAGCCTTGAATCTGGCTGCTTCCTTATAGCTCTGATCCAGGATACGCTTTGCCCTGGGGGTAAAGCTTCCGGCATCCATCATTTCAACACCACTGTTCGGAGCAATGAGCTGATTTACCAGCTCCAATACCTTCTCAACATTAACACCGTTTTCCTCCAATACCTTAGAGGCAACGCCGTCAACCTCCATCAAACCGATCAAAAGATGCTCGGTCCCGATATAATTATGGGAGAGACGATACGCAACCTCTTTCGCTAAATTAATCGCATTTTTCGCGTTCTCTGTATATTTATCATTCATCTATGCATCCTCCGTTTCTTACGAAATTTTCATGTCATTTTATATCATTGTCGGTAATTCTTTGCGGATATATTCGGCCCTTGACTGGTCCCTGGATTTACTACCGACATTTTTTCCAATCGTCCACTGAAGACTTCCCGGCTGAACTCCCATCATCAATTTATGGACGTTAAAATCTCTCTCAAATTTTATCAGGTCGCAATCCATTCCGAATTTCAACTGCGAAAGCAGTGCCATCGCATCCTCCGAGGTAATCTGTCTTGCATATTTTAACACCCCATAGGAACGGTATACCTGATCCTCTAGCTCATCCGTACTGACAGAGAGCATATACTCTCTTCTCTTTCTCTCCTGTTTCACAACCTGGGCAACGATACGGTTCAGGTTATCTATGATTTCCCGCTCTGACTGCCCCATGGTTTTCTGGTTAGAGATCTGATAGATACTCCCGAGACTCTTGGTTCCCTCCCCATAGATTCCCCTGATCGTGACTCCGTATTTCCCTACCTCTTCAATCAGCTTCGGTATCATCCTTGCCGAGCTTAAGGCTGGAAGAAATACCATACAGGAAGCACGCATCCCGGTTCCGGCATTCGTAGGACAAGCTGTCAGATATCCATATTTATCATCAAAAGCAAAATGTAGCTTCTCATAAGCAATATCATCAATCCGGTCTGCCTCCTCATAGGCTCTCTCCAGATTCATCCCACCTACAATGGTCTGTATTCTTACATGATCCTCTTCGTTAATCATGATGCTGACTGTTTCATCCTCGGATAAAATAAGTCCAGTGGACTGCTGTTTCTCAGCAAGCAACGGGCTGACGATATGTCTCTCTACCATTGCCTGTTTATCTATATCACTAAGCGTGCTGATGTTGCAGGAATAATATTTACGTTTATCCTTTTCAGCGAGCGCTGAGGTAATTCCCTTTACTTCATTCACCAGAGGGATTGCATGTTCCTCCTCCATCTTCGCAGAAAAAGGATAACCCTCAAGGTTCCTTGCCAATCTGATGCGGCTGGATATAACAACATCCGTATCTGGGACAATCTGTTCGTACCATTTAAGCATGGTTCGTCTCCTCCTTCTTCATCTGACGGATCAAGTCCCTGAGTCTGGCGGCCTCCTCAAATTCTTCCTTCTCTATTGCCTCCTGAAGCTTTAGATTCATCCTCTCCAGCTCTGTGAAATCCTTCAGGATTCGGTCTGTCGAGGATACATAACCCTTCGGCCTCTTTCCCATATGAATCTCAGATCCCTGGATACCCTTCAGGGTTTTGCCCAACTCCTTATGGAAGCTTCGGTAACAGTTAGCACAGCCAAATCTGCCCTTCTGTAGAAATTCCTCATAGGTCATATGACATTGATCACAAACAACATCCGGTTTGGTTTCCCCTTTTTTCGATGTATCACCATTGTTATATGCCTCCAGTAATGTGGAGAGCAGGTCATTTAGTGTAAGGTCGCTATTCAGTAGTGGCTTTTCCATTTGAAAGGACGTATAATCTGTTGCACATTCTTCGCATAGATGCTGTTCCTTTTTTGCTCCGTTGATTATCTCTGTATATAGTATTTTGGCATCCCTCTTCTGACATCTGTCACATAGCATAGGTACTACCCCCTTTCAAACTCGTCGAATACTTGATCCACGATCTCATGCGCTTCTTCGCAACTGATGTTCTTACAGATTGCTTTCGCAAGTATTACCCTGAGATCCTCCTTCATTTCATTCATTGCCTGTAGCTTATTGAGGTCTATGGAGATCACGGCACCCTTTCTCCGGTCAAGCTTGACATATCCCTCCTGCTTTAGAATGGTGTAGGCTTTATTCACCGTATGCATGTTGATTCCTATATAGTCAGCAAGCTCCCGTACGGAAGGAAGATTATCGCCCTCCTGGATCTTGGAAGTGGCAATGCCATAGATAATCTGATTCCTAAGCTGCATATAGATTGCTTCATCACTGTTAAAATCTATTTTTACATACATGTTAAACACCTCATTTATCTAAAATAGAATTGAAAGTACCGTTATATCTGTTATACACATGGTATAACAAAGTCTTAAGAATGTCAACTATTTTATATGTCTCTTAGATTTTGCCTGAGACTTCATATAAAAACGGATGCATAGCACAATCAGAACTGCGCATAGCACACTGAGCAGGGTAATAATCACCACTGCCTTCATGATATTAGCCCGATAGTCCGCCTTCAGGTTATTGATCTCCTCCAGGTTATCTGCCTCAGGTGCTCTGATGGCCAAATCCTCAGGTACACAGCGCTGCATCGTCCTCTCCACTCTGTCGTAGGAGTAGAAACCCGCTTCGCCAAGCTCATTCTCAGCATAGAGCAGTAGGAATTCATAGCCTAAGTTATCCTCCGGTGCATACACATCAATCGATATGTCAGATATGATGATTTTAGTTTTAATATATCCGCTGGGAATTTTGACCTCCGGGCCTGGCTCTACCAGCTTATACCTGCCTTCATAGACAGCGAATAAATCCGCTCCCATCCTGACAACCTCGAAGGACCCATGCTTTTTGGAGGGTGTTATCGTAGGATCTTCGGTCGCCTCACCCTCAGCCGGAGCATATTCTCTGAATACCTCTATGTTATATTCTATGACAGTTCCTGATTCTGCAATCACAGTAACAATGATATTATTTTCCCCTTCTTTCAGAGAATCATTACCTGAAATCTTTACGACCGCTTTGGGATCCTCACGATCAGCATTAATAACAAGCTTCTCGGTTTCGTAGCCCACGGTGGTTGTATATTCAAAGGTGTTTTTATCAAAAGCAGGTGTAAGCTCTGACGGACTGATTTTTAAGGAGCTTAAATACGCATTATCCGAGGCAGTCTCAGCAGGACTGACATGAACCGAAAGTACATTGGCCGATACAGGCATTCCTATTCCGGTCTCATAATCATAAACCATGAAGGGTTCCATTAAAGACACATCACTGATACCAATTTCTGTCGCCTTAAATTCCAGTGCATATTTTCTTACGGTATCTCCATCTGCAACATTGAGGTCGGAAATCTTCAAAAAACCGTTGCTTCCTGTGATAAAGGACTGCTTGCCCTTATACTCCAGAATATCTCCGTCATAGGTCAGATTCGCCTCAAAATCTCCGAAAGGGGAATCCGATGTGATCGTAAGGTTTACATATACGGTACCTCCTACAGTCACCTCGGTGCTGCTAGCGGAGATATCCACCTCAGCGCTCGCCGCACGGCTTATCTGTGTATTCAGATAGCCTCCGGCCACTAGACTTATTATTATGATCAAGAAGTATTTTGTCATTTTATTCATTTAGGAATCCCCCTGTTTTCTTATGATTTACGTAAATGCTTTATACCAGATGAACCGGCAAGCCGATTCACTTATCACGAATAGCATAACCGGTCAGCAGGTGTCTCCCCGCTGACCGGATTCTATGGCATCTGTCCATATTCACGTACGTTTCAATGACCTGCGCCGATATCGTCTCGGCATACGAGTTAAATACATACAGCAGCGGGACGGATTACTCTCTTACAATATTAATGGTATAATTAGCGACATCTCCATTCTGGGCAATCACCTGAAGCATGATTACATTATTACCCACCATCAGAGGATAGTATCCGGCACCGTTCACTGTGGCCTTTTTGCTTACAGCCCCTGCAGTAATCTGTACCTGATCAATCTCATTTTTTACAATGATACTATAATCATATACCGTCTGATTGAAGGTAGGTGTCAAAGGCAGTTCCTTGCCGCTTGTATCAAGTATCTTAAGACTCTTCATCCGGTTATTCGGGTTAAACTTGGTAGTCGGATATGGAGCCGGACTGGCAGGCATGTTATAGTATACCGGTATGGAGAATACGATTGGCGAGTCGATCATACTCTTATATGCTGCAGCGATCTTCTTTCCTTCCGCCCAGGGTGCCTCTACATTTGTCATATACTGATGGAAGTAGGTGTTATTCGGTGTGACATTGAATTTCTGCAGATATACCGTGTCCTGACCTCGGTTGATATAGCTCTTGCCCAGGAAATAAGCACCGCCTACAATGGATTTATATGGATTAGTCCAGGGAATCAGGTATAAAGCATTTTCTGTAGCATTCTTACCATCTCTGGCGTATTTTAATCCATTGGCGATTGCTCCGCCTCCTGCGCTGTCGTTTGCCCCGATGTTATAGAAGTTATAATAACCTTCATAGCCTGCGTAGGTACCGGAAACACTGTTGCTTAAGGTAGTCGGTCCGGTTACGATCTCCTGCTTCATACGGGAAGCCAGATGATAGGGACTTACTCCGGAATACTCCGCTGCCTTGATTATGGTATCGCTATAGGTATAGGTCTGCTGTATTCCGTTCTCATCCAGGAAGGAATATCCGGAATTATATAGGGCCGTCCCCGATAATACATTATCCACACCTGCACTGCTCTGGTAATCCTTCTGATACTTCAGCAGCTCGAACTGGAATATATAGGTATCATTCAGGAAATTTCTAGGGTCCATATAATACTCGATTGCCTCCCTAGAGGCGGTTACCCAGTAGGTTCCATCAAAAATCTGAAACTTGTCCGTCTTCCAGTCATATGCTCCACTGTCAAAGGATAACCACTCCACACTCTTACTGTTAGGAATGGTATTCTTCCCCGGAATACTCTCATTTGTGATTACTGTATTCCAGTCCAATCCGGTATGGTACGCTTGAAATTCCCAGGAAGGATGTTGCTCATGGAGCTTACGCAAGGAATCCTTATAACTTTCCGGGAAACCCTGTGCCAACAGCTTCAGTTCAAAGTCAATTTGATTCGGGTCGTTATACCCGGGAATCGGAGTCGGCATCGGGGTTGGTGTCAAGGATCCGGAGGGTGAGTTGTCTCCTACATAGATATATTCTGCTCTCACATATCCGGTATAGGGTAATCCGCCATAGTAGAAGAATATCTTATACCAGGTGACACTGTCGGCAATGATAGCTTCTGATACCGTCACCTTCTCCTTGTTAAACAGCACTACTGGAGCAGCATTGATATCAAACATGTATTCTATGGGTTTATAATTACTATATACATTTAAGAACTGTGTATTACAAACATAGCCCTCGATAGGAGTTCCGATGAAACCAAAGGTTTTCAAGTCATATATCTGCAGTAATCCTTGACCCACTGTGTAATCCGGCAATGCGATCGGGATCGGGGTAGGCGAAACCATAGGTGTTGGAGTAGGAGTCGGCGTGGCCGTTGGCTTCGCTGTCGGTATCGCTGTCGGCTTCGGTGTTGGCTTTGCAGTTGGCTTCGGTGTCGGCTTTGCAGTTGGCTTCGGTGTCGGCTTTGCGGTTGGCTTCGGTGTCGGCTTCGCGGTCGGGGTTACCGTAGGCTTCGGCGTGGGAGTCGGTGTCACCTCCGTAACCTTAAACTTCACCTGATTTGCCGCTAAGTAACCGGAATATTTTACGTCATCTAAGGTAAAGGATACCTTAAACCATTTCTCGCTTCCAACCAAGGTTTCACTGAGTATGGTAACGGATTTTTTCTTACTCAAGGATATAATGCTTCCTGCCTTGCTCTTCAGATAAACTGAGCTGCTCTTCGCAGAAGTCCTTAGCCTTGTTTTATCGGAGGCAATGTAGCCCTTCACCTTATCCTCGAAGGTAAGTTTGACATAGAGGCTGGATACATAACCGGTCTTCACCGTGTCTCCGTCCTGAAAGGAAATTCCGTACCATTTGGTGGAATCAACCATTACCTCATTAATTACAGTAACATTGCTTCCTGAGGTAAGTCCTGCCACCTTGGAATAGTTAGTTCCAGCCCCGCTTCTGACATTTAGGGAAGCGGCGGTAACAGTAGCTTTATGGGCAAACGCTTTCTTCACGTCTGCTGTACTGCTGCTGTCGGAAGGTGCCTTCGTTGGAGTAGGTGTAACGGTAGGCTTCGGTGATGGTATCGGAGTCGGCTTTGGCGTTGGCGTCGGTGTAGTGCTCTCCTCATCAGGTTTGATATAATCCCCAAGAACATAACCCTTCACTGTCTTTCCGTTGAAGGTCATGGAGATGTAGTACCAGTCCCCTTCCTCTTCAAGAATCTTAACCTTCTCATCCTTGCTCAGATAGACATAGGTTTCTCCAATCATTATCTTCTCCGAGGTTGTGGAGGGCCCGGATCTGACAAATAGAGTACTTGCAGTTACTGTCCCTGTTCCTGCCGCCTTAATATGTACCGGTTCAATATATAAAAAATTTTGAATTATCATAGCAAAACAAATCAGATAAATCAACCATCTGTTTCTAAACTTTTCCTTCATTGGTACTGTTACTCCTTTCAAAACAAGCCTTAGGTCAAAAAGTAAGTCGGAGGTAAGCCGTAGGATGATATCACCTTGGTGCTAATTACTTCATGTTCTTGCTTTATTTTACAAATGACTTATGGCACTTCTGTGGCATTTGCTGTTTTTTTGCCGTAACATGTCAGGATTGGGATATCTAAAGAACATCATTTAATTGGCTTCGTCAATTCGCATAAGTAATATACAGTTCAGTAATATCAAAGCATATTCTATACGCAACACGCTTTCGCTTGGATGAATTACGTAGTGGTACATAAGACCACAAAATACGTGGTCTAAGTACCAACGAATTCATACAGTTGCGTATCACAATATGCTTTGATATTACTTGTGTTATACTTTTTGATGTGCGAATTGACGATTTGCACTTTATTGAGAGGTCTTTTGATACCCCAATCCTGTTAGATTGTATCATTTGGGTATACTTTTGTTTCGGCTTGTTTTTAGGATTTCTGTATGGGAAATTTCTCTTGGAGTAGGAAATATGTACTGAAGATCAGCTGCTGTATTCCTGATGTGAAAAGGGATATTCCCTCCATGCTTCTTTCCTTCACATACGGCACTGTGGCTGCATTGCTTAGAATAGCATGGGAGAATATCCCCATAGACTGGTTCCGGTAACCCGCTAAGGCAGGCTATTACCGATAACTATTTATAATTAATTCAGACCTCATCGATGGCTTTACCGATATCATTCCTCATGTATTTATTTTCGAAGGTGATCCAGGAAGTGGCTTCATATGCTTTTCTTCTGGCTTCCTTAAGATCCTTCCCGGTAGCAGTCACTCCGAGAACTCTGCCCCCATTGGTAAGAATCCGCCCATTTACTTCCTTGGTTGCCGCATGAT
>JAEZHX010000085.1 GCA_023436765.1 Bacillota bacterium | reverse complement strand
GTAAAGATGGAGTAATCAACCATGTCGCCCTGTATATCGGTGAAGATAAGGTACTCCACGCCAGCAACAAGAACTCAGGTATTATGGTATCGGAATATAACTATCGTAAACCATATAAAGCGGTCACATATATTGATCTATAATTTCTTATCATCAATAAATTGTATGCCTAACTATATATGAATGAATGCCAGGCTGGCATTCATTCATCGTATATCAATAAACAGATACCATGGTTATCCCACTTGGTATCTGTTTATTATGTCATTTCCTCAGAATCGGATACATATGCCACCGGACTATTCTCCTGATTATCTCTGCTCATCCAGTAATAAGCCCTTCATCTCCTCATCTGTTACCTTATTCTTTTTCATAATATTCTTAAGCTCCGTCTTTAGCCTGTGCTGCTGTTCTTCCGCTTACTGCAGCTCTGCAGAATAACAATGAAAATTCTACGCAGAAAACCCCTCTTCTCTTTTGGAACCATTGCCGATACGCGAAATTTATTACATAATAGGATTGACTTCCCAAAAAGTTCGTGTTAACATTTCACATTATAGTGATTATTTTTCCGGTTGGCAGTATATTACTGTTTCAAGTTTTGGCTTTAGGGTGGAGAGCTTTTAAGAAAGCTCTCTTTTTTTATGCACTGTCAGCCTGATCATCATGATGGAAGGGAGGTAAAACAAGTGTCTTTCATTGAAAGTGTATTGGTTGCATTATTCTGTATGGCTGTTGTTTTTGTTGTACTGGGCTTGCTGTGGGCTATCCTGCGGTTATTTTCCTCAGTCGTTCGTTTATTAGAAAGCAGAAATCACTCTACTGATTCTGACTGATAGCCTGTTATTCACATTGATGTTCAAAAAGCAAAGGGGGACAATAAGTGTTTATAGATTCATTGATTAAAATATGGGAAACATCCGGTTTTGCGTCGATGACCTGGCAATCTGCAGTCATGATGCTGGTAGCCTTTGTACTGATCTATTTTGCAATAGTAAGAAAATATGAGCCTCTTCTTTTATTACCGATCGCATTTGGCATGCTTCTTGTTAATTTACCTTTGACAGGCCTAATGGATGCTCCTGCCAGCTCCACAGAAGCCGGCGGATTACTTTATTACTTATACCTAGGTGTTAAAAAGGGAATATATCCCTCTCTTATATTCTTAGGAATCGGAGCAATGACAGATTTCGGGCCGTTGATCGCACGCCCCAGCAGTATGCTGATCGGTGCCGGATCACAGTTTGGTATCGCAGTTGCTTTTGTTGTGGCTATTTTAATTGGCTTTACTCCCGAGGAGGCTGCCTCCATCGGCATCATAGGCGGAGCAGACGGGCCAACCGCCATCTATCTTACCATACGACTCGCTCCGAAGCTTTTGGCGTCCATCGCAATAGCGGCTTACTCCTATATGGCACTCATTCCATTGATCCAGCCACCGCTGATGAGACTTCTGACAACTGAAAAAGAGCGAAAAATACAAATGGTTCAATTACGCAAGGTATCCAAAATGGAAAAGATATTATTCCCGATTGTCGTGTCGGTATTATGTATCCTGCTGCTGCCTTCCGTAGCCCCTTTGATAGGTATGCTGATGCTTGGTAACCTGTTCAGGGAATCAGGCGTTGTGGAACGCTTGTCTGAAACTGTACAGAATGCGCTGATCAATATCGTAACGATTTTCCTCGGTGTAACCGTAGGAGCTACTGCTGTCGGCTCAGAGTTCCTTAAGCCAAAAACCCTTGGAATAATATTTCTGGGTCTGGTGGCCTTCATGTTCAGTACAGTCGGAGGTCTTCTGATTGGAAAATTGATGTGCTGGATCACCAAGGGCAAGGTTAACCCTCTGATTGGGTCCGCAGGTGTCTCTGCCGTACCTATGGCAGCCAGGGTTTCACAGGTGGAGGGTCAGAAAGCAAATCCGGGCAACTACCTTCTCATGTTTGCGATGGGGCCGAATGTGGCCGGAGTTATCGGTTCTGCCGTAGCAGCCGGTGTATTGCTTGCTTTGTTTGGCTAAAAGTTATCCCCTGCTTCTCCTTAGTGGAGGGCAGGGGATTTTTGATGATATTCCAGTCTTATATCAAATCTCGTTCTTATCAGAGGAATTATTGTACCTTTGTGATGCTCTCTACCGTCACCTGGTCCGAAGGAGAAATTGCTCTCGTAATCTCTATCTTATCACCCACTTCAATTCCCTTTAAATACTGACCGATATCGTCTGCTGAGAAGGATATATACTCCTCTCCTACCAGAACCTCAATGGAATGATTGTCAATCTGACCTTGGTAAAGACCAATGACAGGGTTCTCAAAATCCTCGCTGAGCCTAAGAACCGTATCAAATAAGCCACTGCCGCCGTCGATTACTTGCTCCCCTGCTGCCAAACGAGGATACTCGTTCTGATCCTGGTCAAGGATAAGGAACTGATCGGTAATACCGGCAGCCTTAATCACAACGAAGGGATAGGTAAGCGCCTGTAGGTTCATATCGCCCTCCGGTACTGTTTCCTTTACATGGATAATTGTTTTGCCTTCATTGTCCTCCATGGACTCGGCTTCAATTCCATAGCCTCCGGTGAGCTTCTCGCCTGCACTGATCAGGATCAGGAAGGAGCCATCCTCCTGCTGCCAGAATTCGTATCCCTTCTGAACCTTTAAGGCTTCGATATCGCTGAGCATCTCTTCGGACAGAGTCGCTATATCGATTACTTCAAACGCAATCTGGTTTACCGTAATTCCTTGATTGACCGGTTGGAGGCCTCCCTCTGTATTACCGGTTTCCCCGCCGGCACTTATATCCTCGCCTGGTTCTGCAGTATCCTCCTTCTCAGTATCGCTGCCACCTGCTGCTACGGTATCCTTCTGCTCATCTGCGGAATTTATAATAGCTCCCGAGGACTGGCATCCGGTAAGCAGAGCAATCATCATAAGAATCACGATTAATTTAGTAAATAAATTTCTTCTCATAACATCCACCTCTCTCATTATTTTGTATTACAACAATTAGACGTGGATATGGTATAATTGGTTCCCATAATTTTGTTATTTTCTTTTTGCTACGATTCTCATAAAAGTAATATTATCACCAGCTAGTACATGGAGGGGAAGCTCATGGGTATTGTAGATCATTGTGGATTTCATAAAGAGATCATGTCCCTCGTTACCGGGAAGATAATCCGCTGTTAATAGCTCTACCATACCGGTTTTATTTAGATGGTCCACCCACCAATTAAGCGAATGCCAATCATTCAGCTGATCGATCCAATGTGGCTTCAAAATATCCGGGATGCCATCCTGATATTCCTTATAAAATCCGGGAAGAATGATCCCAATTTGTCCTCCGGGCCTAACATTACGGATCAGATGGTTTGTGAGATAATCTTCTTCCCCTGCATAGAAAAACAGAGAGTTTATGCTCACGATTGCATCGAAAAATTCATCAGCAAACGGTAATGTATGTGCTTCCGCATGAATTGGATAGACCAGGTTTCCTACTCCGGCCTCACAGATCCGTTTCCAGTTATCCGTCGCATTGATCCACAAATCCGTTGCCCACACACGACAACCGAATTCCTTCGCCAGGAATATGGAGCTGATGGCCTTACCGCAGCCCATATCCAGAAGCTTCATATCCGCTCTAAGCTCCATCGCCCCGGCCAGGGCCTCCTGCAGCCATAAACAATGAGAACCCATGGAATTCTCAAGAATCCAATCATAATCATATTTCAGGGACAGCGGGTACTTCTCATTTCTCATAATTTCATAAATCTGATCCTTTGTCAGAACCATAGAATTACTCCTTTTCATTTTCATAGCCAAAATTATTTGGCTCGTTTGTCTGCTCTGTAAAGTATGATAGGCTGTCACTCTGAACGTAATGAACTGTCTTTAATATCTTAATAAAATCATGTAAATGATAGCGATTGAGATCAGGATCTGTACCGTCGCAAACCGGAATACCACCTGGGTATTGGACCAACCCCAGACCTTTCTTACATGATCATGAAGCGGGGTTCTGGTATCCTTCAGAATTCTGATCTTTAGAAAACGAAGCAGGAATACCTTAAGCAGCCCTAAACCACCATCCAGAATCAGGACAAAGGCTACCGGTATGAATAACAGGGGGCTGCCCGTTTTCAAGATAGCTATGCTGATGAACAGTCCCATTGCCCTCGAGCCTGCATCCCCCATGATCATTATACTTGGTGTAATGTTATACCAGAGGTAAGCCAGAATGCACATGGAGAACAGAACAATTAAATAGTTGAATTCCGAATTTTGTCCCTTCAGGTAGTTTATGATAAAGATTGTCATTAGGGACATGATTGCCAATAAGCCCGATAAGCCATCCACCCCGTCCGAGCAGTTCGTGACATTGATCGAGGTCCAGACCAGTACGATTGTACCGATCACAAATAGAACGGGAGGAATCACATAGCTTTTACCGATCAGTTCAACCGTAATCGTATTGTTATTGAACTGCAGATAGGATACCGCTACCATCAGAGCAATGATAAGATCCAAAACACCTTTCTTATATTCCCCCCAGGGTGTTTTCGAACAATCATCCAGAAAGCCCGTAATCATTGCTGCGGCTACATAAACCAGATATACGATGATTTCCCGGTCCAGCTTATTAAAAAGAACCGACGAGATGATTAGCGCAATAACAAACAAGAACCCGGCGCCTCTGGGTTTACCGGCGGATAATTTACCATCATGAGCAAAATCTCTTCCCGCATCCCGGGGAAGCAGCTTCCCGCATCGGTATAACAGGAGGCAGGTTATTGTAAATGCGAATATGATACCAATCAGTGCTATTAGTTTTTCATTTGGGACTTCCAGAATTTTATAAATCATTGTCTCTTCTTCCTTTTACGTATGTTTTTTGTGCGTGCATATGGACATGCACTGATTATGATAAGTTTACCATATATTTACTTCTAAAACAATATCAATCCTATATACCTGAACTCTTTGTTCTATAAGGAATATGCACTCTTCCCTCTGAGCATTGAGCGATAGGCTGGTCAATCAACTAAGCGTAGAGTCCTATACTTCCTGAAATAACGACTCCTGAAATGTTATCCTCTTATTGATCATATCCACTTCGGTCTCTATACCGTAGGGTAGGACACACTTCGGATGTGCATGACCAAAGTTGACATTATAAAGAATGGGTAATTCCCTATGATCAATGACCTGTCTGTATACTTCCTTATATTCTTCATAATAGACTTCATCCTGGGGTTTCCCCACAAGAATGCCACTAATTACATCAAATATTCCGGTTTTCTTAAGTGCCAGCAGCTCCTCGTGGAGCAGCTCCGGCGAGGGCTTCTCTTCGCAGGTTTCAATAAATAAAATCCTGCCTTCCCATTCCTTAAGAGCAGGGAATAGCTGATACCTCTCACAGATTTCCTTCTGATCGGCATATCTGGTTGAGGTCAGAATATCGTGCAAACTCTCCAGACAGCCCCCAAGAAGCCTGCCCCTGAATACGCCGCTTCCCTGAAGGACCTCGTAGCCCCTGTTCTCTTTATGTACGTTTCTCTCTGTTCCTACCGCTGCCTCAGAGAAATCGGTTCTCTCCTCATACCAAACTTCACTGGAGGAATACTGCATGATTTCCTTGCCTGTAAAATAGCTTTCAAAAGCTTTTTTCGTATAAGGCAGCATTTCTTTCCCTAAATCAGCCAGGTCACATATAAAATTAGGCCCATAATAGGATCGCATACCTAACCGGTGAAACATCAGATGATTTATCGTAGTATCCGAATATCCTGTAAATAACTTAGGTGATCTCTTAACTGCATCCGTAAACTCAGGGTCCTCCATCAGATAGGGCAACAGACGGTACGTATCATCTCCGCCGATGGCACAGATAATTCCCTTAATCTCAGGATTTAAGAAAGCCTCCTTTAAGTCCTGTGCTCTGGCCTCAGGATGATTTTTAAGATATTCTACTCCCCTCAGCGCATTCGGCATAAATACCGGAGTTAGCCCAAATTCCCGTAATCTCTTAGCTCCCAGCTCCAACTCGTGTTTACAAAAAGCCTCGCCCAAGATCCCCTTTGACAAACTGACAACCGCCACTTTATCACCGGGTTCTAAGGCTTTCGGTATCACAGGCGCCAGCGATGCAATTGCTGCTTTCACTGCATGAATCCTGGCAGTATCGAATAAGGGAATCGATGTGTCCGATTGCTTCACCAGCAGTCCAAGTTCCGTACAACCCAAAATGATCCCCTGAGCTCCTTGACGGGACAGAAGATGAATTATTCTAATTAGCTCAGCCCTAGACTCCTCAGAGATAACCCCCAGGCACAGCTCATTATAAATAATAGAATTTATGATTTCAATATCCTTTTCCTCAGGAATAACTACCTGAAGACCACGGTCAGTCAGTTTAGATCTGTAGAACTCCTGCGTCATCGTATATTGCGTACCTAACAAGCCCACCTTACTAATTTTGTTCTCTATCAACTGATCCGCTGTGGCGTCTGCGATATGCAGGATCGGAATACTGATTCCCGCCTGTATCTGCGGCACAACCTTATGCATGGTATTGGTACAGATCACAATGAAATCAGCTCCGGCTTTTTCAAGCCTCTTCGCAGCCTCTGCCAGTAAACGGCCACTCCTCTCCCATTCCCCTTTCGCCTGACATGCTTCTATTTCCTGAAAATCCACGCTATACAACAGGCACTTGGCAGAATGGAGTCCGCCCAACCGTTCCTTAATCACTTCATTTATTATTTGATAATATGTTGCGGTACTTTCCCAACTCATCCCTCCGATTAATCCAACTACTCTCATCCTGCTCCTCACCCTTCTTTGATCATTTATAGCTTGGCCTGATTTATTACCCTATTTCGTGCTCAATCTTCTTTCTGATATCATATCCGGAGCAGTCACTGAGACTGATTATTCCAAGAATAACATAATAACTTATACCTTCTCTCATAAAATCTCTCCACTGAAAGCGATACTATGTGTCCTAAAGACATAATAAGTATCCCCCTTCCCTCAAGGAATGTCAACGTAAATATGCTTCCAGTGAGCTGTGAAATCTATATCTGAAGTCCCTTCTGCACATTGCGGCCGGTATGTTCATATGATATTACGATGAAGCGATTGAAGGTATCAGAAGCATGTACCAAAATAATTCCAATTATTCTAACCCTTACAATTCAAATAATACGGGCTATTTCCCGGAATATACCCAACAGCCATATCAGAGCTACCCCAGCCCCTATGCCATTCCCCCATATCCGTTTGTACCGAATCAGTACAACTATCGGGAAACTCCCTTGTATGCAGAGCCCTTACCGGAATACGGATATATGGAGTTACAGGATTATGGCCCTTATCCCTTTGCCATTGACGTCAATGAGGCAGCTAAGCAAAATACTAACTTTCGCACTGCTTTATGGACCGGGAATCACCAGCAGCTTACCCTAATGAGTCTTAAGGTCGGGGAAGATATCGGTTTTGAGGTCCACGAAAATCTGGATCAGTTAATCCGCATCGAAGAAGGAACCGGCATCGTCCTGATGGGCGAAAGTAAAGATCGTTTGAACTTCCAGACAAATGTCGGGGAAGGATATCTCTTTATCGTCCCTGCAGGAACAACTCATAATCTGATTAATACAGGAAATATCCCTCTAAAGCTTTTTTCAATCTACGCGCCCCCTCAGCACCCTTTCGGAACAGTTCATGTAACGAAGGAAGACGCTATGGCGGCCGGGAAACATGATGATTGAATAAACCCGATGAACCATGCGGTAACGGTATCACTGTAACTACGACGATCAGTAAAAAAACACAGGTTATGCTCCCCTCCCATCTTTTTGTGAGTGAAGCATAGCCTGTACCTGAGTTCCCCCGTCCCCTTGTCACTGTATTTTACATCGTGCTCCGGAATCTACGTGTCATCTAATTGCTCACTACTATAATTCATCCTGTATTTTATGTACTGATTCATAATCTTATCTTCCTCCAGAAAGAATTCTACCAGCACCTGAAGGTTTCTTAACAACTCCGGATTTATCACGTGCTCCACCAATTCAGTCTGTTCCAGAAGGTTCTCCTCACAGCCTAACAGCTTAAGAAAGTTCTCTATTAGTATATGCCGTTCCAGTAGGTACCTTCCTATCTCCTTTCCATCCTCGCTTAACATAATAATCCCATATTTTCTAAATTTCAGCATCCCTATCTCACTGAGTCTCTGAACCATCTTTGAAGCCGAGGGAGCTCTTACATTCAGCAACCCTGCCAGCTGCCCCATCCTTACGTATCCTTCTTCCAGGCTGTTTCTATAGATCATCTCAAGATAATCTTCCATCGCAGAGGTCAGATGCCTTTTATTCTGTTCAAGGAGCTGGTAACCACGGACTGTATGAAACTCTTTATTTGCCATGAATTCTCAACCTTAATTGCTTCTTATATTTTAATTTATATGCGTAACACACTGAATTATTTTACATATGTTAGTGTAGGGTAACTTTATTATGCCCAGCTTACTTTTATCCTTAGGATAGTAACTGATATTTAGGAGGTTTATGAATGGAAGATAAATTGATCCCGCTCAGTTCTTTACCGTTAGGCAAAAAAGCAAGGGTAAAGGCCCTTACCTCGAACGGCGTTAGCCGTAGAAGGATGTTGGATCTTGGCCTGATCTCGGATACCGAAGTAGAAGCACTGCAAAAAAGTCCTTCGGGAGATCCCGTTGCTTATCAGATCCGGGGTGCTGTAATCGCATTACGGAGGGAAGAGGCTTCTAGAATTCTGGTAGAGGCAATATAAAGAAGGAATCCATGAGTGGGCATATGGGCATATGGACATCAGTGTATATGGTATATGCGATAAACCCTTCTCATGGTCTACATAAATTTCAGGAGGATTATGATATGGGTCTGACAAGCCAGTCTACAGGAACCGGAGTACTAGATGATGACCTGAAACTGGAGCGTTCCGACGCTAACACTAGAATCATTGCCCTTGGAGGCAATCCGAATGTCGGTAAAAGTACGGTCTTCAATCATCTGACCGGGCTGAATCAACATACGGGTAACTGGCCGGGAAAGACAGTTACCAATGCAATGGGCAGATGTAAGCATAAGGATACCGAATATATCCTAGTCGATATTCCCGGCACCTATTCCTTGATGGCAAATTCCGAGGAGGAGGAGGTTGCCCGTGACTTTATCTGTTTCGGGAAACCCGACGCTACGGTAATCGTAACCGATGCCACCTGTCTGGAAAGAAATCTGAACCTGGTTCTGCAAACCCTGGAAATCACTTCGAAGGTCGTTGTATGTGTCAATCTTTTGGATGAGGCGAAAAGAAAGGGTATCCATATCCATCTGAAGGAGCTGTCAGAAAGCCTCGGTGTTCCGGTCATCGGTACCAGTGCCAGAAGCGGTAAGGGCCTTGATGCCTTGATGGATGCGGTAGATGAGATCATGAACCCTTCAGTGGAATGTTCTCCCTTACAGATGGAATATGAGGAGGTAATCGAAGAGGCGGTCCACCTTCTGGAACCGGCTGTGAAGAAGCTTCTGATGGATAACATAAACAGCAGATGGGTCTCTCTAAAGCTCCTGGACGGAGAGGAAACAATTCTTCGTTCCTTAGAAAAACATCTTGGCTATAATCCCTTGTCAATGGACAGCATTGCAGTGAAGGTAACCGAAGCCAGAGAACTATTAAGGAAAGCCGGGATTGATCAGGAAATATTCCGGGATAAGCTTGTATCGAGGCTGATCGTTACAGCTTCCCACCTCAGCAAACCGGTTATCACCTATCAGAATAACAAATACAATCAGACAGACCGTAAAATTGACCGTGTTCTTACTTCCAAGGTCTTTGGTATTCCTATCATGATCGGACTACTGGGAGCCATCCTATGGCTTACGATCACCGGAGCCAATTATCCCTCAAGGGTAATTTCCGATTTCCTGTTCTGGATTGAAGATCATCTGGTAAATCTATGTACCTGGGTCGGTGCTCCGGCATGGATACAGGGTTTATTTATCATGGGCATCTATCGGACTCTGGCCTGGATTGTATCGGTCATGCTCCCTCCGATGGCGATCTTCTTCCCCCTGTTCACTCTACTGGAGGATCTGGGATACCTACCGAGAGTGGCCTTCAATCTGGACCAGTTCTTTAAAAAAGCCTGCGCTCACGGCAAGCAGGCTCTGACTATGTGTATGGGGTTCGGCTGCAATGCAGCAGGTATCATCGGCTGCAGGATCATTGACTCACCCAGAGAGAAGCTGATTGCCATGATTACGAATAATTTCGTCCCGTGTAACGGCCGTTTTCCTACTTTGATTGCGATCATCACCATGTTCTTCGCAGGTGTTATTCCCGGACCTTTTCAGTCAGTATTTTCCACGCTCCTCTTAACCTCAGTCATCGTATTGGGAATCTTTATGACGCTTATGATCTCAAAAATACTGTCTAAAACGATTCTAAAGGGACTTCCCTCCTCCTTTACCTTGGAGCTCCCTCCCTATCGGAAACCTCAGATCGGAAGGGTGATCGTAAGGTCCGTCTTTGACCGAACCTTATTTGTCTTAAGCCGAGCAGTCATTGTGGCCATTCCATCCGGAATTATCATTTGGATTATGGCAAATATCTATGTGGGCGATATCAGTGTGTTATCGCATTGTGCCGGCTTCTTGAATCCCTTTGCGAGGTTCATCGGCCTTGACGGTTATATCCTGATGGCCTTTCTCCTCGGTTTTCCTGCAAATGAAATAGTCGTCCCGATCATTATCATGAGTTATACGGCTACCGGTAATCTTCTGGAGCTGGATAGTTTGGAGCAGCTGAAGGAGCTTCTTGTAGCTCACGGCTGGACCTGGCTCACCGCGGTCTGCACGATGCTGTTCTCCCTGATGCATTGGCCCTGCGGAACGACCTGCCTTACGATTCGCAAGGAATCCGGCAGCCTTAAGTGGACTGCAGTTTCCTTTCTTATTCCTACGATCACCGGTATCATCATCTGTGCTATCGTAGCGGGGACTGCCAGACTGTTGGGCCTGGCCTGATATTGACTCCCAAAAGCAGGATTTCAATCAATGTCAACTTCAGAGAGCAAGATAGGTTCATTTTCTGTATGAAATGTAAGCTATAATAGTGTTATAAACAGGAAGTGTAGGGGTGACGAGAGCTTCATACATCACCCTTAAAAGCTTATCACATAAGATTTTCGAAGGGATAAGTAGGAAGGAGCGGTCCTATGAAGAGGAAACGCATCATAGCAGGTATCATTGCCGTTTTACTGACATTTCTCTATACGAAACAGGCTCTGGGCTGTACTATATTTACCTCAGAGGGTAAGGATGTAGTTTATGCAGCAAGCAATGAGGATTGGATGTATTCCGTCGGAACTTATATGACCTTAACCACCAGGGGAGATTTGGGTTATGGTCGTGTATGTTTTTATAATAGCTCCTATGTACAGGCAGGAATGAACGAGTATGGGCTATTTTATGACGGAGCCTCCTGCCCGGCAACTGAAATCCCTTATGACAGAGCAAAGGAACAGCTGGGATATGACCTGGGCGAGGTGGTATTGGCCTCCTGTACCTCAGTCAGCGAAGCAGTCGAGTTTCTGGAAAGCTGCAATATTCCCGGGGGTTTTTATGACCATCTGCTGTTTGCTGATTCTACCGGTGATTCCGTGGTGCTCGAGTGGATGGAGAACGAACTGCACATCCTTCGGAAGGGTGATCAGCCCTATCAGCTGGTCACAAATTATTGGCTTACCGACCCCTCACTCGGAGGATATCCCTGCAGCAGATTCGATACTGCAGAGGAGCTTCTTCAGCGTGGGGAACCATCCGTGGAGACCTTTGCCGGTATTCTGGATGCCACCAAGCAAGACTGGGGCAGCGGCGGTACCTTATATTCTGGAGTCTATGATCTGACGAACAAGGAGGTCTATGTATTCCTTGAAGGGGATATGAAAACCGCCAGTAGAATAAATCTGATGGAACAGCTGAAGGGGATGAAGGAGGATACACAGAGCACACAGGCAATCAATGAACTTAGCTTTGAAACTGCGATTGAGCCCCTTTTCATTTCAACAACGCATATAACAAGCTCCCCCTCAGAAAGCCCTAAGAACCAGCTTTCATCGGAGGAGCCTACAAATAATTCTAACGCACCTGATTCAACCTCCGGCCCTTCTGCGCTTTGGGGCTTGGGATTAGGGTTGCTGCTATTCCTGACCATCGTCTATATCCTTCAGAAAACTGTGCAGGTACTGAGAAAGAAGCATAAACATTATTAGTCATAGCCAGCATTAGGATAGCATACCGCCTTATTCCTCAATTAGTTTTTTCAACTCATCGATAAACCTGCGAACATCCTTAAAGCCGTCGGCATGCATTTTGAACTTAAGCTTTCCGTGACAGACAGTTTTCTGCCTGCCCCTAAATCTGTAACTTGTTTTACCTAAACAATTTTGATAGCAGCCCACACAATCATCTAAGCTATAAAACATTCGCTCTGCAAACTCTTCCGAAGAGTGCTGCAGCCGATCTAGCGCAGCTTCCATCAGATCGGCTTTCCTATGCCAGGTTTCAGGCTTCCCATTTGTGATCAGATACCATTGTAGAGAATGGTCAAAGATATCATTACTCACATAGATTGCATAAGATATCCCGAAATCTGCTGCAACATAAGTTATTTTATTGCCGTTCTTTTCTATGGTTCTTCTAAATTTTAACGGTGTAAGGGATTTGAGATAGCTATCGATGCTATCTATTTCCTTCTGAATAGGCTCCGGAAGAAGCGAGATGCACTTTTCGAAGGTTGGCTTCTCTCCTTCAGGTACTCCTAAATTTCTGACAACAGCCGCCGGCAGCTCTTTATCTCCATGAAGGATCCCACAGGTATCCTCATATTCAGTGACTGAGATGGACTTAATGCATAGATTTACCAGCTTGTCACAAGCTATTTTTAGTTCAAACCCTTCCCTGTTTCTCTCCTTAAATTCTTTTGATTTCATGTACCTTTCCTTAGAGGAATAATACCTCTCCTCCCCATCAATGAGAATTTGCATCTCTTTCATATCATAAAGCAAGGATATGTCAGTAAACTGATCCATTGTCATATGATTATGAAAATATGCAATCTTTCTGGATGGAGCTACGATATCATCCAGGCGCCTGTTATCCGACCATGGAGTACCGAAATTGACGTGTCCGTCTCCAGTTAGTATGTATAATCCGGGTGCGTCTATTTTAACAGTAAGATCAATACGCAGCGGCAGCCTATATTGACCGGGCAGAGAGACATAGGATTGAATTGATAAATGCTCCGCATCGAAGCGCTGGGTCGGCAGAGCCCTGTCCGTCGTCATAGCCAGCAAATTATCCCTGAGCTCACAGGTAACCCTTCCCTTTGGTATTAAACTATTCAAAGCAATGTTATGCAGCACTTCTTCACATCCCCCTTATTATCTCCATTGATACTCTGGCCCTACATATCCCGATTCATTACCATCATTTTATAACTAATCATAAACATAATCAACATAGTTTTCCATCATATGAACACGGCATAATAAAATACTATATGGGATAAAATCCAATTTCTTATTCATACTAATAGTAATTTTGTAAGGAGGTAAAATAGATTGAATGAAAGTCTGGTCGTAGTCGTTAGGGCTGTAATAAGTTATTTTTCTCTTCTGATCTTTGCAAGAGTATTAGGAAAAGAGCAAATCAGTCAGCTTACCTTTTTTGATTATATAGTGGGAATAACAATCGGATCCATAGCATCGGAGGTAACAGTTGATTTATCCAGCAGAGCATGGCCACACTGGGTGGGGCTGTTTACCTGGGCTGCTTTGGCTTACCTAATGGAGACGATTACTCAAAAATGGAGATATGCAGCGAAATATATTGAAGGAGAACCGGTCATTGTTATAATGAAAGGTAAATTATTGGATAACGTACTAAAGAAAATGCATTATAGGATCACTGACATACAGGTGCTCCTAAGAAATCAGGGGATATTTGATCTAAATGAAGTGGACTATGCGATTGTCGAGCCCAACGGTAATTTATCCGTGTTGAAAAAGCCGGAACATTTACCACTTACACCAAAGGATATGAATATTCCGGTTCAACCGACTGGGATAAGTACGGAGTTGATTTATGACGGTGTATTGATTGAAGAAAACCTAAAGCAAATGAATAAAGATAAAAAATGGCTCATGAACGAGTTAAAAAAGCATGGTATAAAGGATATATCCGAGGTGTTTCTGCTCACCTTAAATGATGCCGGAAGTTTATATGTTGATAAGTATAATGATAATATTAAGAAGGTAAAAGATATAGGAGATTATAAAGGCCCTTATTAAATAGCTGTCTATTGCTATTAAGGGTTTACGAATGGAGGTTAAAATGAGAAAGTTCATTACGGCGGCAATACCTATAATTGCTATCATACTGTTTGTGCTACTCATGCAAAGCGGCAGCTTAATTAAAAAATCTTTAGAAAAAGAAGATCCCATAACAAAGCATATCGAAGCAATTGTTACTGAGGTAAACAATGACGATTGGGATAATGTCAGCATCACGATAGATGATTTAGAGCATACCTGGAAGAAATTATTATTCAAAATACAGCTTAGCTGCGAAAGAGATGAAATTAATGATCTAAATACCAATATCGCTCGTATGCGTGGAGCTGCTAAGGCGGAAGACAAAGTAAATCTGCTGATTGAGGCCAATGAGGCCAAAAGCCATTGGGACAGGCTTGGAGAATAAAAAAGCTGGATTTAAGCAGGGAATCCAGCTTAGCATTCATCAGCTCGAAACCGGCAGGGTCCCCGCAGTATGCCAAGGGGTGAAAGCTATCCTGAGGCTTCAAGCTTTTCGCAACCACCTTACGGCTTTCTACTCTTCCTTTTCTTATATGTTATATAGGATAATTTAACTGAAGAGAAGACTCCTACGGCTGCATTCCCATAGAATAGACCCATAAATATTCCTGCGCTTAAATCGCCTCTGTGCGATATAAAAATCGAAATAATTAATCCGATGATACTTGCAACTGTAGGAATAAAAACCTTGGGGATAGGTAATATCTTCTTAATGATTTGTGTTAAAATTAAGACTGCCGGCACAGCTATTGTTGCATCCCAAATATTCGTTTTGATAATCGGAAACTCTTCCATTATGATCTCTCCTATCAGTCATATGCCGCTAAGAGTTTATAACTCTCCCGGTATAAAATTGTTCTTATATGATCATGCAGGATTTAGTTTATCCAATTAATAGTATATTTAATTCTTAAACATTGTAATTACTTTATCCATAAACGGAAATGTGAATTACATAAATAGGATATGAAGCATAAAAGCTATTCGAAGCATTATACTTACGGGAGGCACTTCAATGTTTATCAATTTAGATGATATAGAAAAATTGACTTCAGAAGAGCTTTTTAAATTGTATGAAACGTATTTTAGCAATTCGCTTTTTGAAAGCTTCAATTTTGGCAACCTGGCTGTACACTTCAAGAAAGCATCCGGTATGATGGTCTGGGATGTAGAAGACAATCAATATTTAGATTTTATGGGCGGCTTTGGTGCCTTAAACATAGGTCACAACCCGCCTAGAATTATAGAGGCTTTAAAGAGCCATTTTGATAAACCAAATCTGCTTCAGCAAAGTATAAATGTATATAACGGAGTATTAGCTAATAATATAAGCTATCTAACTAGTGATAAATTACCTGTCAGTTTCTTTACCAACTGTGGCACGGAAACTGTAGAAGAAGCAATGAAGATAGCGTTTGTATACAAAGGAAAGGGAAAGATTGTATACTGTACAAATGCTTATCACGGGAAAACCTTAGGTTCTATTTCTGCGTTAGGTACAAAGGGCAAAGATAAATATCCACATATTGAAGACTACTTTATAGAAATTCCTTTCGGAGATATAAACGCTTTAAAAAATGTAGCAAAAAAGAATAAGGTGGCAGCTTTTTTAGTGGAGCCTATACAGGGCGAGGGTGGAATCAACCTGCCTCCAGAAGGATATTTTGAGAGAGTTCAGGAAATCTGCAACGAGAATGATATCGTACTAATACTTGATGAAATACAGAGCGGTCTCGGAAGGTGTGGTTCTATGTTCTGTTATGAGCAGCTTAATTTTGTTCCTGATATTCTCTGCCTTTCAAAATCGCTCAGCGGAGGTGTAATACCGGTGGGTTCTGTTTCAGTAAAACAAATCATTTGGGACAAGACCTATGGCAAACTTAAAAATGCCACCCTTCCAAGTACTACCTTTGGCGGAAATACCTTTGCCTGTATAGCTGCAATAGAAACTTTACGAGTTATTATGGATGATAAACTTCCAGAAAGAGCAAAGAACTATGGAGATTACGCAATTATGGAGCTTAACAAGCTCAAGGAAAAGCATAACATCATTACTGACGTTCGCGGGAAGGGACTTTTTATCGGTATAGAGTTTGGTGGCCTTAGGAAGCTTCACTCAGACATGATGGAACAATTCATGATGGTTAACATCATTTCAAAGATGCTTAGGAAGCATAAAATCCTATGTGGCTTCACTGTCAACAATCCTGCAGTATTGAG
>JAEZHX010000053.1 GCA_023436765.1 Bacillota bacterium | reverse complement strand
CCGGTTAAAATAATTTCTGTTGAATAACCTAATTGTAAATGTTACAATATTAGTTGAACTATTGCTCAGGAACGAAAATACTCAGAGAATGAATGTATAGGAGTGAATAAGAATGGGATTGCTTGATAAGATATTCGGTACACATAGCGAAAGGGAAGTAAAACGTTTGCTCCCTCTCGTAGACAGTATAGAAGCTCTGGAACCGGAATATGAGAAATTATCCGATGAAGCCTTAAGGGGTAAGACAGCGGAATTTAAAAACAGGCTGAAAAATGGAGAAACCTTAGATGATATCATGGTAGAAGCATATGCGGTTGTCAGGGAAGCTGCGAAAAGAACCATCGGACAAAGACATTTCCGAGTACAGCTGATCGGCGGTATCATTCTTCATCAGGGACGCATTACCGAGATGCGTACCGGTGAAGGTAAGACACTGACCTCAACTCTGCCATCTTATTTAAATGCATTGGAAGGTAAGGGAGTACATGTAGTAACGGTAAATGATTATCTGGCAAAGCGTGATGCGGAGTGGATGGGTCAAATTCATGAATTCCTGGGTCTTAAGGTAGGTGTTATCCTCAACAGCCTTGAGAAGGAAGAGCGAAGAGCCGCCTATGCCTGCGATATTACCTATGCAACGAATAATGAACTCGGATTCGACTATCTGAGGGATAACATGGTAATCTATAAGGAACAACTGGTACAGCGAGAACTGCATTATGCCATCATCGATGAGGTGGACTCCATCTTAATCGATGAAGCGAGAACTCCCCTGATTATTTCCGGTCAGAGCGGCAAATCCACTGAGCTTTATCGTGTTTGTGATATACTTGCCAGACAGTTAAAGAAGGGTAAGGAAAGCGCTGAGCTGACAAAGATGGCAGCTCTGATGAAGGAAGAGATTACCGAGGAAGGTGATTTCGTCGTTAATGAGAAGGAGAAGAATGTCCATCTGACGGCTGACGGTGTGAAGAAGGTGGAGAAATTCTTCAATCTGGAGAACCTGGCTGATCCTGAGAACCTGGAGATTCAACATAACATTATTCTGGCGCTACGTGCCCATAACCTGATGTTCAGGGATAAGGACTATGTAGTGAAGGAGGATGAAGTACTGATTGTCGATGAATTCACCGGACGTATCATGCCGGGAAGACGTTACAGTGACGGTCTGCATCAGGCGATTGAAGCGAAGGAGAACGTAAAGGTCAAGAGGGAAAGTAAGACCCTGGCTACAATTACCTTCCAGAACTTCTTCAATAAATATAAAAAGAAAAGTGGTATGACAGGTACTGCGCTTACTGAGGAACAGGAATTCAGAGAAATCTACGGAATGGATGTTATCGAGGTTCCGACCAATGTGCCGGTAGCTCGTATCGATCACCAGGACGCAGTATATAAGACCAGAAAAGAGAAGCTGACAGCTATCGTTAAGGAAGTAATCGAATCCCATAAGAAGGGCCAGCCGGTGTTGGTTGGTACGATTACGATTGAAGCCTCGGAGGAGCTCAGCGGTATCCTTAAGAAGCAAAATATTCCTCATAAGGTTCTCAATGCAAAGTTCCATGAGATGGAAGCAGAAATTGTTGCTGATGCCGGTCAATACGGTGCAGTTACGATTGCAACCAATATGGCAGGCCGTGGTACGGATATCAAGCTTGGCGAAGGCGTGAAGGAAGTCGGAGGTCTTAAGATCATTGGTACAGAACGTCATGAAGCCAGACGTATCGATAATCAGCTGAGAGGTCGTGCCGGCAGACAGGGTGATCCCGGTGAATCCCGATTCTTCATTTCCCTGGAGGATGACCTGATGCGCCTCTTCGGTTCAGAGCGACTGATGGGCATCTTCAATGCGCTGGGAATGCCGGATGGTGAGCAGATTGAGCATAAGATGCTTTCTAATGCAATTGAGAAGGCTCAGAAGAGAATCGAGAGCAATAACTACGGAATCAGAAAGAACCTGTTGGAATACGATCAGGTCAATAATGAACAAAGAGAAATTATCTATGCGGAGAGAAGAAGGGTTCTGGATGGCGAAAGCATGAGGGACACCATCTACCGTATGTTAGCCGACACAGTAGAAGACAGTGTGAATACCAGCATCAGTGATGACCAGCTTCCGGAGGAGTGGGATCTGGATGAACTCAACAACCTGCTGCTGCCTATCATTCCGCTGAATAGGATTGAGATTTCCAAGGATCCTACGAAGGAAATCAGAAAGGCAGATCTCATTCAGCAGCTGAAGGAGGACGCAGCTAAGCTTTATGAAGCAAAAGAAGCTGAATTCCCCGAAGCGGAACAGCTCAGGGAGATAGAGCGTGTCATTCTGCTGAAAGTAATTGATCACAAGTGGATGGATCATATTGATGATATGGATCAGCTACGCCAGGGCATCGGCCTTCAGGCTTACGGTCAGCGTCAGCCGATCGTGGAATATAAATTCCAGGGCTTCGAGATGTTTGATTCTATGATCGCTGCCATCCGAGAAGATACAGTAAAAGCTCTGTTGCACGTCAGAGTTGAACAGAAGGTAGAGAGAGAGCAGGTTGCAAAGGTGACTGGTACCAATAAGGATGAAAGTGTTGCTAACGCACCTATCAGAAGAGCCAGTAAAAAGATCATGCCGAATGATCCCTGTCCTTGCGGCAGCGGTAAAAAGTATAAATTCTGCTGCGGAAGGAATGCATAAAGTACTCAGCACTCTATTAATATAATGCAATAAGAAAGAGGTGATTTGGTGGTTGAATTAGATCAATATAAATATACGCTTGGAACCTATGAAAGACCGCTGATGGAAGTGGGGGATTCACTTTGACCTCGCTAAAAAAGAGCAGAGGATAAGTGAAATAAACCAAACCATGGAGCAGCCGGGTTTCTGGGATGATGCGGGCAGAGCACAAAATCTCATGCGGGAACTGAAAAATCTGAAGGACACGATGGAGGAATTCACACATCTGAGGACCAGATATGAGGATGTTCAAACCTTAATCCAGATGGGCTATGAAGAGAATGATGCCTCCTTGTTACCTGAGATTGAGGAAGCCCTGGAATTATTTATCAATGAGCTGGAGGAGCTACGTCTGAAGACCCTGCTTTCCGGAGAATATGATAAGGATAATGCCATTCTTACCCTGCACGCAGGAGCTGGTGGTACGGAAAGCTGTGATTGGGCAAATATGCTTTGCCGGATGTATCAACGGTGGGCTGACAAAAAAGGGTTTACCGTGGATATATTAGACTTTCTGGACGGTGAGGAAGCGGGTCTTAAATCAGTAACCCTGGAGATTAACGGGCTGAATGCCTATGGATATTTGAAGTCGGAGAGAGGAGTTCACCGTCTTGTCCGAATTTCCCCCTTTAATGCCGCAGGAAAGAGACAGACCTCCTTTGTATCCTGTGATGTGATGCCGGATATCGAAGAGGACATCGATATTGAGATTGATGACAAGGATCTCAGAATTGATACCTATCATTCCAGCGGGGCCGGTGGACAGAATGTCAATAAGACCTCCTCTGCAGTCCGTATCACACACTTGCCTACGAATATCGTGGTACAATGTCAGAATGAAAGGTCTCAGCTTCAGAATAAGGATAAAGCAATGCAGATGCTGAAGGCGAAGCTCTATCTGATCAAGCAACAGGAAAATATGGAGAAGATAACAGGAATTCGCGGAGAGGTGAAGGAAATTGGCTGGGGAAGCCAGATCAGGTCCTATGTACTTCAGCCGTATACCCTGGTGAAGGATCATAGAACGAATGAAGAAGTAGGTAATGCTACCAGTGTGCTGGACGGGAATATCGATCCCTTTATCAATGCATATCTGAAATGGAGTGCTCTAAAGCAACCGGCAGAATAAAATACAAAGCATTTGTGCTGCTCTTAAGCGGAGAAATGGAGATGAATATGATCACGAAGCAAGTAATATTTCAAATTGGTGACGAAGTTTATGGGCTTAATATCATGGATGTCAGTACAGTAGAGAAGCATATACCGACTGAAAATGTGGCCAATACACCTAAAAATGTTAAGGGAATCATTCATCTGCGCGGAGATATCCTTCCTGTGTACAGTTTAAGAAGCAAGTTTGGTCTTGAGGAGAGGGAGCCGAATCAGGATACCCGATTGATTATTACAAACTCCAACGATATGACAATTGCTTATGAGGTTGATAAGATGCTTGGGATCATTAATCTGGAACAGGAACAGCTGAATGAGGTTCCCGCCATTATAGTAAGCAAAAATACATCCTTTGTGAAACAGATTACTAACCAGGACGGTAAACTTATCATTCTTCTGGACCATGATGGTATCCTCTCCGAAGAAGAGCTGGAAGGTCTTAAGAAAATAAATAAGAAGTAACATAAACAGAGGAAACGATGAACAGTATAAACGGCTGCCGAGAGGCAGCCTTTTAAATCCCCTGTTTTCAGAGATGCCAAGTCAAATTGGTCTTGCATTATGCATAAATATGTGGTAAGATTTCTTTCTATGAAAGACAGTTGTATTTGATATACATACAGAGCAGAATAAATGATAAGGTGAATGTAAACCCTTCCGGAGGTATGAAAAGATGAATGGAGAACAATATTTTCTTGTAAAAAAGAGAGCAGTGCCAGAGGTACTGTTAAAGGTTGTTGAAGCGAAGAGGCTGCTGGATTCAGAGAGAGTAATGACGGTGCAGGAAGCAACTGACTCTGTGGAAATCAGCAGAAGCTCATTTTATAAATACAGAGATGACATCTTCCCTTTCTATGAGAATACCAGGGGTAAGACGATTACCTTTATGCTTCAAATGGATGATAAGCCGGGTTTACTGTCCAAGGTCTTAAATCAAGTTGCAAAGTCTGGAGCCAATATTCTGACCATTCATCAGAGTATACCGGTGAACGGTATAGCGCTGCTGACCTTAAGTATTGAGATTCTGCCGCAAACAGACAGCACCTCTGATCTGATTGAAGCGATTGAAGTCATGGATGGAATTCATTACGTGAAAATATTAGCCAGAGAATAACTTGTAATGGTCTGTTCCCGGTGTGATTCGGACTACGAAGTGATAGGCATTGAATGGAGGATAAGGAATGATCAATATAGCAGTCTTAGGGTATGGCACGATCGGCTCTGGTGTGGTAGAAGTATTGAGTACCAATGGGGAGAGCATCAGAAAGCGAGCCGGAGATAAGATAAATATTAAATATGTACTGGATTTACGGGAATTTCCTGGGGATCCGATTATGAAGGTATTGGTTCATGATGTCAATATTATTCTGGAAGATCCTGAGGTGAAGGTTGTTGTAGAGGTAATGGGAGGAGTTGAGCCGGCCTATACCTTTGTGAAGAAGGCACTGTTAGCAGGTAAGAGTGTAGTAACCTCCAATAAAGAGCTTGTCGCCAAGCACGGTGCAGAGCTTTTGGATATAGCGAAGGAGAGAAGCTTGAACTTTCTCTTCGAGGCCAGTGTCGGCGGCGGTATTCCGATTATCAGACCCCTGAATCAGTCCCTGACAGCGGACGAAATCGTTGAGATTACCGGAATACTGAACGGTACCACGAATTATATCCTTACGAAAATGAGTGAGGATGGTCTGGATTTTGATACTGCGCTTAAAAATGCACAGAACATGGGATATGCAGAGCGTAATCCCGAAGCGGACATCAAAGGACATGATGCCTGCAGGAAGATAGCAATCCTGTCTTCCCTGGCTTTTGGCATGCAGGTAGATTTTGAAGATATCCACACAGAGGGAATCAGTGATATCACAGCTATCGATATCAGGTATGCGAAGGCTCTTGGAGCCAGGATCAAATTATTTGCCTCCAGCATCCGGGAAAATGATGAGAGCGTATATGCCATGGTTGCTCCTGTCATGATTAAACCGAACCATCCATTATATAGTGTGAATGATGTCTTCAACGGTATTTTTGTCCGAGGTAATGTAATCGGTGATGTGATGTTCTATGGAAGCGGAGCAGGCAAGCTGCCGACAGCCAGTGCTGTTGTTGCGGATGTTGTTGATGCAGCCAAGCATCTGGGGACCAACATATGGACCATCTGGAGCAGCAAGAAGCTGGAGCTGACCGACATCAATAAGGTGGAACACCGGTTCTTCATCCGCATGAAGAAGCAGGATAAGGAAATCAATAAGAAAGTACATGAACTCTTCGGTGGAATCGAGGAGGTAGATGCTGAGATAGACGGAGAATATGCATTTATTACTCCGTTCATGACTGAGCATAGACTTAAGGAGCTGAAAAGTTCCATAGGTGGTATTCTTAATGTGATTCGAGTAAGATTTTAATAACATATGATACGAAAGGATGCAGTTCCATGAAATATATCGTAGTACTAGGTGATGGCATGGCCGATGAGCCATTACCTGAGCTTGGAAATAAAACACCGCTAATGGCTGCAGTCACTCCGCACTTAGATCAGTTGTCCCATAAATCAGAAATTGGCATCGCCTATACCATACCTGAGGGCATGAAGCCGGGCAGTGATACAGCAAATCTGGCGGTACTCGGCTATAATCCGAAGGAGTACTATTCCGGACGTTCTCCCCTGGAGGCGTTAAGCATCGGAGTGGATATGAAGGCAACGGATATTGCACTTCGGTGTAATATCGTAACACTATCCGAGGATGATCTGCCCTACGAACAGAAGACTATATTGGACCACAGTTCAGGGGAAATCTCCACCGAGGATGCTGCTGTTCTTATTGAGGCTGTTCGAAAGGAGCTTGAGACCGATATTTATAAATTCTATGTAGGTACCAGCTACCGTCACCTGACGATCTGGGATCAGGGTGAAGTGGTTGACCTTGCTCAGCCCCATGACATCCTTGGTAGGGTCATTGGGGATTACCTTCCAAAAGATACGGCTCTGAAGGAAATGATGAAGAAGAGCTATGAGATATTGAACCATCATCCCTTAAATGAGGAAAGACAGGCTAAGGGATTAAATAAGGCGAATTCTCTTTGGTTTTGGGGTGCGGGAACCAAACCCGCACTTACATCCTTTGAGGAGAAAACCCATAAAAAGGGTGCCATGATCTCGGCAGTTGATCTGTTGAAGGGAATTGCGGTAGGTGCCGGAATGAAGGTAATCGAAGTACCGGGTGCGGACGGAACCCTTCACACAAATTATGAAGGCAAGGCCCTGGCAGCAGTAAAGGCATTACTGGAAGATCAGTATGATTTCGTATATATCCATGTGGAAGCACCGGATGAGATGGGACATCAGGGAAACATTCAGAATAAAATCAAGTCCATCGAATATCTTGACCAGAGGGTGATAAAGGTTGTGATGGAGGAGCTAGGGAAGGCCGGAATAGCTTACAGAATGCTTGTCATGCCCGATCATCCTACCCCGATCCGCCTAAGAACCCATACCAGCGATCCTGTACCTTACCTCTTATACGACAGTACCAAGGAGCAAAATAATCCATGGTTTTATAATGAAGCAGAGGGTAAAACCAGTGGCAATGTGGTGAGAGACGGATATACTGTTATTAACAAATTATTCGGAGCATGAAAAATAATATGATCCGATGAATTGTTGATTCATCCTATAGCGGGTAAGATTGGTTGAGGTACTCAGTATCTTTGGTTTTAGGAGGCAGCTATGTTAATAGTGAAGAAATTTGGCGGTACTTCCGTGGCCAATAAGGAAAGAATTTTTAGTGTTGCCAGAAGATGCATGGAAGATTATAAACAGGGGCACGAAATTGTTGTCGTTTTATCAGCAATGGGACAGCAGACCGATGTATTACTGGCTCAGGCAAGAGAGATTAACCCAAATCCATCCAAAAGAGAGCTTGATATGCTGCTGACCACAGGGGAACAGATATCTGTAGCATTGATGGCTATGGCACTGGATACTCTGGGAATCCCGGCAGTCTCTCTGAACGCTTATCAGGTAGCAATGCATACAACTGCAGTCTATGGGAATGCCAAACTGAAGCGGATCGATACGGAGAGAATACGGAATGAGCTGGAGAATAAGCGGATCGTTCTGGTTACAGGCTTCCAGGGAGTGAATAAATATGATGACTATACGACACTGGGACGCGGAGGATCTGATACGACGGCAGTAGCACTGGCAGCAGCCCTGCATGCAGATGCCTGTGAGATTTATACGGATGTGGATGGAGTATTTACAGCTGATCCAAGGATTGTGAAGACCGCCTGGAAGCTGAATGAGATTACCTATGACGAGATGCTGGAGATGGCTTCCTTAGGAGCCGGCGTACTCCATAACCGTTCTGTTGAAATGGCAAAGAAATATGGAGTGCAGCTGGTAGTACGCTCCAGTCTAAATAAAACAGAAGGTACCTTGGTTAAGGAGGAAGTTAAGATGGAGAAAATGCTTGTCAGCGGTGTGGCATGCGATAAAAACACAGCCCGTATTGCAGTCATTGGCCTGGAGGATCAGCCGGGGGTGGCCTTTAAATTATTTAACCACCTTGCGAAGCATGATGTGAATGTTGATATCATTCTGCAATCTGTCGGAAGGGACGGTACGAAGGATATCAGCTTTACGGTGAAGGAGGATGACCTCGAAGAAGCCGTTGCGATACTGGAACGCCATCGTGAGGGCAGCTTGAAGTGCCAGAAGATTGATGTGGAACGGGATGTGGCGAAGGTCTCCATCGTCGGAGCAGGTATGATGTCCAACTCCGGAGTAGCTGCCATGATGTTTGAAGCTCTTTATGATGTCGGAGTGAATATTAAGATGATCTCGACCTCTGAAATCAGGGTTACTGTGCTGATAGATGAGATGTATGTAGAAAAGGCAATGAATGCTGTCCATGATAAATTCCTATCTGCACAGCTGTAACAGTCGCGTAGGCTTTAAAGCCTATCACGAGCATAGAAAATTCCCAGAGTAAGCTTGCTTACATCTGGGAATTTTTTGCGAGTATAGTGCTTCGCTTTGCTAAGCGCTGCGTAGCGTGCGCGAGAAGCTGCGAAGCAGGTTCGAGTGTACGCTAGGCTTTAAAGCCATGTGCAGCTTGCGCGAGATCAAGCTACGTAATCTACATTCATTCCCTTCAGTAGGCTGCCCTCCACGGATTTGCGGTTGCTTTCATAAGGGTTCTGCTCCTGGTACTGGATTAAGGTGCGGGTTTCTCCACCGGCGATATAGGGAGTGCCGCATTCCGGACATACCTCCATCTGCAGCCTTACGGAAGCTGAGATCAGCTTGGCACCGGGCTCATTCCCCTTAATGACTGCATTGGCAACGTGCTCGCCTTCGTGGGCTGATACAGTGGCAAAGGAAGCCTCCGGTGAGATGTTGGCCGGAGATTTAAAGGAGACATTCTCGTTGGAGCCATCCACGTATTTACGGCTTTTACAGGTGCTGCATTCAGAGGGACTGGTTTTCCATACCCTTGTTCCGCTCTGCGGTTTCAGGGGATCCATCTTCTGAACCTTGCTGACAGCCTGGACAGTATCAGTAAGACTGGCAGGATTCATCGGGTATAAGTTATAATTATAGCTGACTGCATTGATCAAAGTGTCCCCTCCTTTCAAACTTAAGCTACCTGTAGGATTACACCATTATTATACATCCCGTCTGGAAAAATGTAAATAATATTGAGATAAATGGTAATACTCCTATTCGAAACTCATTTGTCCAAAGCATAATATCATTTATCGGTCAGGGTGCGAACAGAATGTCCGGAGAGTCTGAAAACAGTTCAGCATACTACTTCCGGTTGATTTTCCCCCTTCCTGATGGTATGATAAGGATATTGCGGAAGTTCGATCTAATTACTTTTCGCTAAAGTTTTGGCCTGCCTGACGGCAGTATGGAGGTTACGATGGACATCTTAAAACAAATAAGAGAAGAATTGAATGTCCGCCTGGAACAGGTGGAAGCAGCAGTGAAGCTGATTGATGAAGGCAATACCATTCCTTTTATCGCCAGATACCGTAAGGAAGCTACCGGCTCCCTGGACGATGAGCAGCTGAGAAATCTTCATGAGAGACTGATATATCTAAGAAACCTGGAGGAGAAGAAAACCCAGGTCATAGGTAGCATAGAGGAGCAGGGCAAGATGACCGAGGAGTTGAGGGCTCAGATTTTAGCTGCAGCGACGCTGGTTGTTGTGGAGGATCTGTACCGTCCTTATCGTCCGAAGAGAAGGACACGGGCGACCATAGCGAAGGAAAAGGGTCTGGAGGGTCTGGCCTCCATCCTGATTGCACAGGAGACGGACAAACCCCTGACGGAAGCAGCAATCGCCTTCCTATCCGAGGAGAAGGAGGTCCGCACCGTGGAAGAGGCAATTGCCGGAGCCATGGATATCATCGCTGAGGATATCTCCGATAACGCCGAGCACCGTAGTTACATCCGTGAAATCACCATGAAGGAAGGCAAACTGACCTCGGTGGCAAAGGATGAGAAAGCAGAGTCAGTTTACGAAATGTATTATAATTTCGAAGAGAGTATAGAGAAGCTTGCCGGCCACAGAATCCTCGCGATCAACCGAGGTGAGAATGAGAAGCTTCTCACGGTCAAGGTAGTTGCTCCGGAGGAGAGGATCCTAAGATATCTGGAGAAGAAGGTTATTCTTAAGGATAACGTCCATACAAATGACTATCTGAGGGCAACGGTAGAGGACAGCTATAAGCGCCTGATTGCGCCTGCTATCGAGAGGGAGATCCGGAATGATCTTACGGAGAAGGCGGAGGACGGAGCGATTAAGGTCTTCGGTAAGAATCTGGTACAACTGCTCATGCAGCCTCCGATTGCAGGACAGGTGGTTCTGGGCTGGGACCCCGCCTTTAGAACCGGCTGTAAGCTGGCAGTTGTGGACAGCACCGGTAAGGTGCTGGATACGGTCGTGATTTACCCGACCGCACCTCAGAATAAGGTAGAGGAAGCAAAGCAGATCTTAAAGAAGCTGATTGATAAATACAATATTACACTGATCTCTGTAGGAAACGGAACCGCTTCCCGTGAATCTGAACTGGTGATCGTGGATCTGCTGAAGGAAATTAACCGGCCTCTCCGATACATCATCGTTAATGAGGCAGGAGCTTCCGTCTATTCCGCCAGTAAGCTGGCCACGGAGGAGTTCCCGAACTTCGATGTGGGACAGAGAAGTGCAGCTTCCATCGCTAGAAGACTGCAGGATCCCTTGGCAGAGTTGGTCAAGATCGATCCGCAATCCATCGGTGTCGGACAGTACCAGCACGATATGAACCAGAAGAAGCTGGGAGAGGCCCTGTCCGGAGTCGTGGAGGATTGCGTAAATAAGGTTGGTGTAGACTTAAATACCGCTTCCGTGTCCCTTCTTGAATATGTATCGGGCATCAGTAAACCGATCGCAAAGAATATTGTGGCATACCGGGAAGCCAACGGGCGGTTCCGTAACCGGAATGAGCTGCTGAAGGTGACAAAGCTGGGGCCGAAGGCCTTCGAACAGTGTGCCGGCTTCATGAGAATCCTGGGAGGGGACAATCCCTTAGATGCAACCGGTGTTCATCCGGAATCCTATGAGGCAACGAAAGCCCTGTTAAGTAAGCTTGGTTTGACACTGGAGAATATCAAGGAGCTTCAGGCTAAGGCGGCAAAGAATAGGGGACGGAGTACGAGTGCCGCACCGAAACAGGAGGTAAAGGAAGTTAAGCAGGATAAGAAGAAATCCATGATTACGGTAAGGACACAGGAGACTGCCTTTGGTAAAGCATTGGCAGCAGCCGTAGGAAAAGGAATAGAACAGCCCGGACAGGAAGCGAAACAGAACACATCGGCAGTGCCAAAAGAAATTTCTGAGGAAGCCGAACTGTCTTTGATCAGCAATAAGATTCGGGATAAGAAGAAGCTGTCGGAGGAGCTGGGGATAGGTGAGATCACCCTGACCGATATTATCAAGGAGCTTGAGAAGCCCGGCAGAGATCCGAGAGATGAGATGCCTAAGCCGATCCTTCGGACCGATGTTCTGGATATGAAGGACTTGACTGAAGGTATGATTCTTAAGGGGACTGTTCGAAACGTCATTGATTTTGGAGCCTTTGTAGATATCGGTGTTCATCAGGACGGATTGGTCCATATCTCACAGCTCTCCGATAAGAAATTCGTAAAGCACCCTCTGGATGTGGTAAGCGTAGGAGATATCGTTGAGGTCAAGGTAATGAGCGTTGATCTGGCGAAGAAGAGAATCCAGCTGACCATGAAGCTATAAGAATAGTAGAGGATTAAGAAGTATAACAGCAGAAAAACGTGAGGAGTCCTCCGCTTTTCTGCTGTTTATCATATCAAACCGTAAGAGCACGAATAGGCAAAGGGTGCCTTAAATAAGAGTCTAAACAGCAAGATCAG
>JAEZHX010000202.1 GCA_023436765.1 Bacillota bacterium | reverse complement strand
GTAAACAGTGTAACAGAACAGGCTGCCTTTTATCCGGTTGAGATGAATGGAACGAAGCTAGAAGTCATTGCGGTGAAAGCACCGGATGGAACTGTCCGTACCGCCTTTAATACCTGTCAGGTTTGCTATAGCTCCGGTAAAGGCTATTTTGAGCAGGAAGGGGATGAACTGATCTGCCAGAACTGCGGTAATCGGTTTGCCATGGGTGATGTAGAAGTAGCCAGAGGAGGCTGCAATCCGGTTCCTATTACGGAAGAATATAAAACTGTTGATGACGAGAACATCACAATTACCAAGGATATCTTATCTCAGGCAACGGTAATCTTCCAGAACTGGAAATAATCCGGAAATAGATGGATCATCTTAAGCAGCAACATTCAGGAAGGACTGAACAAGAATGAAGAAGGAAACGATCAAAATAAGCGGTATGACCTGTGCTGCCTGTGCACAAAGGATACAGAAGGTCGTATCGAAACTGAATGGAGTAGATAACGCCAACGTAAATCTGGCCACAGAGAAATTAGTTGTTGAGTACGAGGAGGGCAAAGCCTCCCATTCGGATATACAGGAAGCAATCGAGAGGATAGGATTTGGAGTTGTCGAGGAGATTAAACCGAATCAGGTGACCATTCCGATCGGTGGCATGACCTGCGCAGCCTGTGCGCAGAGGATTGAGAAGACACTGAATAAGCTGGAGGGTATATCAAAGGCCAGCGTTAACCTGGCAACGGAGAAGGCCATGGTGGAATATGATCCCCAGGCAGTCCGTCTCTCCGGTATCAAGCAAGCAATCGAGAAGATCGGCTATCAGGCACTGGAGATAGAGAAGAAGGAAGCCGTAGATGAGGATAGGATAAGAAAGCAGAAGGAAATTAAGACACTTTGGATAAAATTCGTCGTCGCTGCAGCCTTCGGCCTGCCCCTGTTGTATTTTGCCATGGCACCGATGGTTTCCTGGTGGCCCTTCCCAATCCCGCAGTACTTTGATCCGATGACCTATCCCTTAAGATACGCTTTCCTACAGATATCCCTAACGACTCCGATCATCCTTGCCGGATATAAGTTCTACACCATAGGCTTTAAAGCGTTACTACAGAGGAGCCCTAACATGGACACTTTGGTGGCGATCGGAACCTCAGCGGCAGTTTTATTCAGTATTTACAACACTTATCGTATTGCGAACGGAGATTTCGGGGCAGTGGAGGGACTCTATTATGAGACAGCCGGAGTGATCATTGCACTGATCCTATTGGGTAAGTCCTTCGAAGCCGTTTCCAAGGGAAAGACCTCAGAGGCAATCAAGAAGTTGATGGGACTCGCACCTAAGACAGCGATTGTTATTCAGGATGAGAAGGAAATAGAGGTTCCGATTGATGAAGTAGAAATCGGTGATCTGATTATCGTAAAGCCCGGAGAGAAGATACCGGTGGATGGTGTAGTGATAGAGGGTATGACCTCCATTGATGAGGCCATGCTGACCGGTGAAAGCATGCCGGTGGATAAGAAGCCGGGAGACAAGGTATATGCTGCCAGCATCAATAAGAACGGGTTAATTACCTTTCAGGCAACTAAGGTTGGCAGTGATACAGCACTTGCCCAGATCATCAAGCTGGTGGAGGATGCCCAGGGCAGCAAGGCACCGATTGCCCAGATGGCTGATATCGTATCAGGATATTTCGTCCCGGTTGTTGTAACAATCGCGATTTTTGCATTCCTTGCCTGGTTCCTTACCGGTCATGGTCTTGCCTTCTCACTTACGATCTTCATCTCTGTTCTGGTAATCGCCTGCCCCTGTGCACTCGGCCTGGCGACGCCTACCGCAATCATGGTCGGTACCGGCAAAGGTGCGGAGAACGGAATTCTGATCAAGGGTGGAGAGGCCCTGGAAACTGCCCACAAGATCAATACGATTGTTTTCGATAAGACGGGTACGATCACCGAGGGTAAGCCTGAGGTTACCGATATTATCACAGCATCGGGGATTACGAGAGAGCAGCTACTACAGCTGGCAGCCTCCGGTGAGAAGGGTTCAGAGCATCCTTTAGGGGAAGCAATTGTCAGAGGTGCGGAGAAGGAGAACCTGGAATTCATCAAGGTTGAGAAATTTGAGGCCATTCCGGGCCATGGAATCGAAGTAAGAATCAACAATTCCAAGGTTTTGATCGGTAACAGGAAGCTGATGGAGGAGAGAGAGATTTCCTTGCAGGAGCTTCAGAAGACCTCCGATCAGCTGGCCGGAGAAGGCAAGACTCCGATGTATGTTGCGATGGATGACCGGATCGCGGGTATTATCGCAGTAGCCGATGTCTTAAAGGAAAGCAGTGCCAAGGCGATTAAGAAGCTGCAGAGCATGGGTGTCGAGGTGGCGATGATTACCGGGGATAACCGCATGACAGCGGAGGCTATCGCAAAGCAGGTCGGAATTGACCGTGTCCTAGCGGAAGTACTCCCCCAGGATAAATCCAATGAGGTGAAGAAGCTTCAGGCAGAAGGAAAGAAGGTCTGCATGGTCGGTGACGGAATTAATGATGCCCCGGCTCTGGTGCAGGCGGATATCGGTATCGCCATCGGATCCGGAACGGATGTAGCGATGGAATCGGCGGATATTGTCCTGATGAGAAGCGATCTGATGGATGTTCCGACAGCGATCAATTTAAGTAAGAGTACCATCCGGAATATCAAGCAGAACTTATTCTGGGCCTTCGGCTACAATGTTGCCGGTATCCCGGTAGCAGCCGGAATCCTATATCTCTTAGGCGGGCCACTGCTCAATCCGATCTTTGCCGCGGCAGCAATGGCCTTTAGCTCCGTATCCGTTGTAACCAATGCATTGCGTCTGAAGAGATTCAAGCCATATCATTAAGAAGGAACTACGGATAACAAATTAGGAAAGAGGATGGTAATTGGCCCATGAAAAGGAATTTTACGATCGCAGCAGTTACAGCTGCTGTAATAATAGGCTTAACCGCATGTAATAAGCTGGACGTTATCGGAGACAAATCGATTGATTCCTTCGGCAAGGTTCTGGACATCACGAAGGAACAGACCGGTGAGAACGCAGTCTACGATGGTTGGTCCCTGACCTCCCCGGATGGAGAAGCAAGCTTCATATGGAGTAAGGATAACTCCAAGAGCCAGACCTATGATGTACTCCTTGAGGTGAAGGCTCAGCCCTTCCTAGCTGCCGGTCTGGATGTTAGTAAGCTTCCGGAAGGTATGCTGGTAGGTGATAAAATTGTGGTCGGCACTGATTTAGGCAGCAACACCCCCAATGAACAGGAAAATGTGACACCCCTAACTTCCTATGAGCAAATCGTTAAGAATTACCGTGACAGGGTTAAGTACCATGCAGCCTTGGATCACTTCGGTGTAGCCCTGACGAACGGTAATATGTTTGAGTGGGCGAAGGATATGACGAAGAACGATAAGGATATCGTTTATGTGCTTAATCCTCAGCCTTTCCTTGATGCAGGAGTGGATCCTCAGAACGTAAAGGGATGGATTTTTGCTAAGGTAGAAACCATGGACGAGAATGGAAAGAAGGTTGAACTGGATAAATTTCTGAAGCCATTTGAGCTTGACGGACTGCAATAATATTGCTGAATGTACGAATGCAATAAAGGAGCTAAAACAGAACATGGGAATGATAGTTTTAGTCCTACATTGCCTAAGCATAAAATATTTGATAATATGGATGAATAATCAAGAATGCAGATATCTGCAATTAGGAGGATTAATATGGAAAATGTGATCATTAAAGTGGAAGGTATGTCCTGCTCTCATTGTGAAAACGCTGTCAAGAAGGCAGTTGGGACAATGAATGGTGTAGATAAGGTATCTGTTAGCCTGGAGGAAAAATCGGTAACAGTTGACTTCGACTCGTCAGTGGTTACTCTGGATAACATCAAACAGGCAATTGAGGATCAGGGTTACGATGTAATGTCGTAAAGTGTGGTGTAAACCCCTGCTTTCTGTGGGCATAATCAGGAAACAGGGGTTAATGTTACATATATTAGACGGATGAAAGATCTACGTAAAACAAAATGGTGATGGAGGATTTGCGATGGAATATCCCGGTAAGAAAATCCTTGTGGTAGAAGATGAGGAGAAGATCAGCAGTGTGATTCAGTCCTTTCTGGAAAACAAGGGTTTTTCTGTGCTTTTGGCGGAGGATGGAAAAAAGGCTTTGAAGCTCTTTGAAAGAGAAGCTGTATCAATGGTTCTGCTGGACCTGATGCTACCCGTCTTATCGGGAGAAGAGGTATGCAAAGCTCTGAGACTAAGATCACGAGTGCCGATTATCATGCTGACAGCAAAATCGGCGGAAGCTGATCTGCTGCAGGGCCTTGGAATCGGTGCGGATGATTATATCACGAAGCCCTTCAGCCTGAAAGCTCTCTATGCAAGAATGGAAGCGGTGTGGAGGAGAGCAGATGACAACCAATCAAAGAGGAGCAGCAAACAATCCTTCCGGGGAGAGCTTACCGTAGACTTCGATAGCCGAATGATTCATAAGAAATCTGAAGAGGTAAAGCTTACCCCGAATGAATATAAGATATTATCAGCATTGGTCGGGTATCCCAACAAGGTGTATACGCGGGATGAGCTTATCACCATCGCCTTAGGGGAGGATTATGAGGGATATGACCGAACGGTGGACAGCCATATCAAGAACCTGCGTGCGAAGATAGAGGAGGATCCTAAGAATCCTATCTATATAAGGACAGTTCATGGAGTGGGTTATAAGTTTGGAGGTGAGCTTGTTTGAGAAGTATTCGAACAAAGGTATCCTCAGCGATGATCAGTGTCGTCCTGCTGGTCGTAGCAATCATCAGTTTCCTGTCCAACTATCTGATTAATAAGCAATTCACAGAGTACATTGCCAGTCAACAGGAACTACGGGCTCAGGTAATCACAGCTACCCTAAGTGAGCAGTATGTCCCAATAAAAAAAGAATGGAATTTAGAGTATATCCATACGATCGGCATGTTCTCCCTCTACGACGGCTACATCCTGAAGGTTTATGATAGGGAGGGAAGGATGATGTGGGATGCCCAATCCCATGATATGGCATTATGCAACCGTATTATGGGGGACATCTCGGAGAGAATGAGAATAAAATATCCACAATTGGATGGAGAGTTTCAGTCCGTAAACTATCCTCTGACCCAGAGTGGATTACAGATCGGTTCCGTTAGCATCAGCTATTTTGGGCCTTTCTTCCTGACAGAGAATGATTTCAGGTTCCTGGACTCCTTAAACAGGGTATTCATCGGGGTAGGCTTCGCCTCGCTTCTTCTATCCATATTGATCGGCCGTTTATTGGCCAGAAGAATCAGCAGACCTATCCTTAAAACAGTGGAGGTTACCAAGAAGATTGCTGGCGGTAACTATGAAGTAAGGCTGGAGGAAAAGGCAGATACGCGGGAGCTGAACATGCTGGTGGGGTCGATCAATCATCTGGCAGCTTCTCTGGAGACCTTAGAGAAGCTGAGAAAGCAGCTAACCGGAGATGTTGCTCATGAACTGAGGACACCGATTACGATTCTGCAGTCCCACATTGAAGCGATGATGGAGGGGATTTGGGAACCGACTCCGGAGAGGCTGGAAAGCTGCTATGAAGAAACCGTCAGAGTCAGTAAACTGGTGAATGATCTGGAGCAGCTTGCTAAGATTGAGAATCAAAATATGAAGCTGGATAAATCACTCTTCCCTGTCCAGGAGATGATGGAAAAAGCGGCCTGCAGTTTTGAAAATGAACTCTTCCTGAAGAATATAAAGCTTATCCAGAAGGGAACGGAGGTTCATTTGTATGCCGATCCAGACCGTATACAGCAGGTACTGGTGAACCTGCTGTCCAACGCGATCAAATACTCAGAGAATGGAGGGAATATAACCTTCACTGCTTTTGAAGCGGAGGATACGGCAGGGTTTTCTATTACCGATGAGGGAATAGGGATAGCCGAGGATGAACTGCCCTTTATCTTTGAGCGTTTTTACCGTGCTGACAAATCAAGAAACCGGTCCACCGGCGGATCGGGTATCGGACTGACGATTGTAAAATCAATCGTAGAAGCCCATGACGGCAGAGTTGAGGTGATCAGCAAGCTGAATGAGGGAAGTACCTTCACCGTGATTCTGCCTAAGGATCATTAACTAGCTTATTTATATGAGGTTATTTCTTTACAAATCCATTGTCCGTCGTTACCGCGACATGATAGGCTCCGCCTTCAGTAATAGTCCTTCCTTGGCTGTTACTGAAATGGAGCTTTTTTGTTCTTGAAATTTCTGGTAAAAATTATATAATGCAATTAAAGGTATAAGAAATAAGGCACTCCCTTCCTTCATAAGGAATAATGAAATTGTTATTGACATATAATATTATATGGTGTATAGTATTATTAAATCAATAATATTATATAATGTAACAGTGTTAGGAAGGGAGTTGATGTTATGGTATTTAATACCGGTTCAGCACTACTCGATGCGATTGTGCTTGCTGTTGTTTCAAAGGAACCGGAGGGAACCTATGGATACAATCTGACACAGGAGATCAGACAGGC
>JAEZHX010000146.1 GCA_023436765.1 Bacillota bacterium | reverse complement strand
ACAGGTGGCTTTTAGGCCGCTGCTGGTCTTAACAGTGATTGTGACCGTACCTGCTTTCATCGCTTTGATGGTACCTTTGGAGGTTACGGTGGCGATTGACTTATCACTGCTGGTATAGGTAATTTTGTCGGTCGAATTTGTAGGTTTGACATACGGCAGCAGACTGTATTTTTCTCCGATGGCCAGGGCTATCGTGGTTCTGGACAGCTTAAGCTCTGTTGCCTTAACAGTCTTTACGTTAATCCTTTTGACATAGATATTGCCTCGGTAGTCCATCGCAAAGATGCTGTAGATACCGTCTTTTGTAACCTTGAAGCTTCCTTTTCCGTCCGTCAGACTGATCTCTGTACCTGATCCGGCTGGCAGGAAATCAGTTGCGGTTTTACTGCCGGGCATATATTTTACCCTCTTTACTTTACTCTGTGTATCTGTTACATCAATTGCTATCGTTCTCGTCTTGTAGGAGCCGGATACCGTATAGGAGGCGGAAATCTTCGGCGGTGTAACATCATCAAGCACCTCGTATACAATTGAAGCTTCATTTCCAGCAAAATCACCTGCATAGAAGGTATAGACACCCGCCCGATCCAGCTGGGCTACATTATCCTTAACCGTTGTTCCTACCGTCCCATGTTTAAACTCCTCTAAGGTTTTCGACCCGCTGAGCCATTTTATTACCCTGACACCGGAGCCGCCTTCTTCCGTGATATTCACAGGTATTCTCAGGACTCCATTATCATAAATGGTCTTCAGTTCAATGACCGGTGGAACACAATCCCCCCGCAGTCCGTTCATGGCTGCTGAAAGCGTCTGAAATGCATCGGGGATTCCGGGGTTGATCAGCTTCCCTTCCAGCTCCGGAATATGTTTGTGATTATCCAAAATCAGTTGTTTTATGTTTGAAGGATAGGTAAAATCACCTAATGAATAAAGCAAAGCGGCTACAGCGGATACCTGAGGGGCCGCCATCGAAGATCCGCTCATAGTAGCATAACTTCCGACTACCGTGCTGTAGATATCATCACCGGGTGCGGCAATGTCCACTGTAGTTTTTCCGTAATTGGACAGGTCTGTCAGCCTTCCGTCAGCATTGACAAAGGTAACCGATATCAGGTTAGGCAATTCCAAACTAGCCGGATAAATTGGTCTCTCATCATTATTCTCCCCTGTATTACCTGAGGCAGCGACAAAGAGCATATCAGATTCAGACATTACCTCCTTCAAAGCCGCAGTATATTGGTAGGTACCCCAACTCAGGTTACAGATGTCCGCTCCCATTCTGGTAGCATACTTTACCGCTTCCACAGCGCTTGAGAGATTTCCGGTGCCTGAAGCCCCTCCGTTGATTTTCAAAACCATTAGCTTTACCTTAAACCCGGCAGTTATGCCTGCAATACCAATGTTATTATCAGCCGTTGCACTGATGATTCCGGCTATATGAGTACCATGATCATCATTATCCTTCGGATCGGCTAAGTATAGCTGATATCGATAGTTATATTTATAATGGCATATGGTATTATCCTCATTATAAAAATCCCATCCGTGGATATCATCCACATATCCGTTGTTGTCGTTATCTATCCCATCGTCCGGTATCTCTCCTGTGTTTTCCCAGAAATGCCCTACCAGATCAGGGTGGTTGCTATCCACGCCTGTATCAATGATTGCTATGACAACCTCCCGCTTACCGAGGTTGGCCTCCTTAAGAAACTCCCAGGCTTCTGGTATATTCATATCCACATCTACTGTAGACTTAATCTGGGTTCTTGATGCCTTAAGATAAGTATAATAGCTCCCGGGATTGTTTAGTGCCCACTGACTGTCCGCATAGGTATCGCTACTTATTCTCATGGTGGTGATTTCGGAATTGGCTTGTACTGCCCTAACCGAAGAATTACGCTCAAGTTCCATAAGGGCTGTCCTGTACATTTCCGGATCCTCTGTACTGATCAATGCATAGTTCTCTATATGGCGAAGCACTTTCACCGGTACACTTAGGGAAGCCAGAAGTGAGTTCAAATCCTCATCCTCGAGCTGCTGATGAAATATGGCGACAATTTCGCCCCCTGACTGTTTGAATGCCTTGATAGCCTGCATTTCCTTCCTGAGACCACCCCATAGCCAGGCCCCGAAAACGGATAAAGTGATTAAAATCACCGGGAGCACTATGTATTTTAAATTTATTCTTTTCCTCATTAGTATCAATCCTTTATGTAAGTATATAGTCGTTCCAAGTTAACATTTTAAGTATAATAATTTTTCTTGACATTTCTGTGGCAGCTGACAAAAAATTTAAAAAAAGTATGTTTATGTCAATATTATGCGATTTTATTAAAAAAATCGTGCATTTGATAACATAATATGGTATAATGTATATTGAAATAATATGAATTATATGGTATTTATATGGGAATACGGGATTTTACTATTTCAATATTGCATAGCCCGGACACCGTATTTAGACAAGGAGCATGCTTATGGATAATCACACAGACAACCAACAGCACAATCATATTATCCAGAAAGAATTCTGGGAAAGCCTGCAGTCTGAGATTTTGATCTCGAGCCAGAGTTTCAGTACGGCGGATATTAAATATTTTATTGAGAAGAATTATATGTTCTCCCTATTCTTCCGAGGAACCACCTATCAAGAGCTTCACTGCTTCAAAAATATGTTCCATATGAAGGACAGCGCATATTTAATTTTGCTGGAGCTATTGCCTGAGCATACGGTAAATTTTCTGGATTATGATATTGATGAATTTGATTTTTATCTCTTCATTAAGAAAACCCTCGGTCCCGATACAGTGAACGCAATCGGGCCGCTGCTTTCTAACCGGATCTGCATATTGGTTTCAGTTGACACAGTTCAATCTGAAGTCAGCAGGTTAAATGATAGTATCGTACTCTCCCAGAAGCTGATTGATGCGATATGGCAGAAATATCAGGTATCGGCTTTTGCAGGGATTGGCAACGCATACACCCTTCCCTCAATTTATACTTCTTTTTTGGAAGCGTTAACCTGCATGTACCGCTGTCAGCCGGGTAAGACAACCCATGTCTCAAATCTCGAGGAGCATGTACCGGAAGATCACTATGACTATGCAGAAGCAGAAAGGCATCTGGTGGAAGCGATCCGTCTCAAAAAGGTCGATGCCTATGATTTTTTCGTACTCATGATGAATTATATCAAGCCCATGAATGATGACATTAAAAGAAATAAGATCATCGAAGCCCTGATTATTGCAGCTCATGCGGCGCAGCTGGACGGACAGAGCAGGATTGATTATTACAATTATACTTCACAGTTTACAACGATTATGAGTTTATCGGGAGATGCTCTGATCGAATGGGCCTACCAGAAGTTTATGTATATCACCGGGTTTGTGAAGCCTCAAACTTCCATTGATTATACCAACAAGATCGTACAGGTAACCAAGGACTATCTGGAAGCTCATTATTCAGAAGAAATTTCTCTTGAGAATATCGCAGAACAGGTAAATATCAGCCCTCAGTATTTCAGTAAGCTGATTAAGAAGAATACGGGATTTAACTTTATTGACTGGCTCTCCATGCTTCGCGTAAAAAAAGCAAAGGAGTTGTTGACCAACTCCAATTATACCGTGAAGGAAGTATGCTTCATGGTGGGCTATAAGGACCCGAATTATTTCAGCCGGATCTTCAAAAAAAGAATCGGAATTACTCCCAGCGAGTACATTAAGAACAGGACCTATATCAACAGTAAGAACTGAAGAACAGACCGCTGTACAGAGATGTCATGTAGGGATTAACCATAGGTTTATTATTGTCGGGATAAGTTACAATTGTCTTATCCAGATATTCTACCGGATTTATTGCTATTGCTTCTGCTTTCTCAAGAAGTACTGCAATGAATCCGTTTTTATTTGTAAAGAAGTTTTGCAGAGTTCCATTCTTTGCCGCTTCATCGCTGAGCTTTTCATCTCTGATCAACCGTCCGTCTTCAGAAACAGATATCCCATTCTCCTCCAACTCCTCCTGATGGAGCTCTCCGATTCTCTTAAGCTCATTGGCTAGTTTTTTGGCACTGAAGCTGTTGTCTGTGACAGCACTTCTGTTAGCCGCCAGGCTTATCAGCCTATTATAGCTGTCAATCATCATATCCGTTTGCTCCAGTAGTTTTTCAGACGCATTCAAAATCCTCAGGATAATCGGTTGATTACCGGCCCTGTGAAGAGTAACCTGAAGTGTATTCTCTATCTGAAAGATGTTAGAGCGGGTTTGCTTCTCTGCTCCGTTTAAAACAAAATGTGCATTTTCAGAGGCATTATTCATACGGTTCAAGCCGAAAAATTCAACAACTCCGTCTCCTTGCAGGTCATTCTCTTCAAAGGAAAATATTCTGCCCGTATATTCTCCGGTGAAATCCGATTGAATTCTGATATGACTGTAATCCGTCTTCGCCTCCTCCACCGTTATGGAAAGGTCCGGAAGTGCCTCCTGCAGATAGTTCGCCATCCTTTTTATCGTATTTGCATTACTCGTCCGGTCCTTTTGGCGGAAGGTTAGCTCATAAGATTGATCCATTACATTTACGGTAAAATCATAATTTCCCCGTTCTAGGCCCCGGGTGGGTTCAAATATGTCCTTGCCGATATTTACCTGCGGTTCTGCTAAGGATTGTACTGTAATGGATATCTTATCCGGAAGCTTCGACACATCCTTCCCTATCAGCTTGGCTTCCAGAAATCTCTCATCACTGACGGAAACATATTTCTGATGGTATGACGGATGTTCAGCATCTGTCATCTGGGCAACCCTGGTTTTCAGCATGGTTGCTGTCTCTTTCACACCGAGGGTATAGTCCTGGTTTTCTCTTGTCATCGTTATCTTATAAAATCCGGCATTTTTACCTGACTTGAGAAAGCTCTCATAAGCCGTCTTCATATCACTCTTCTTCTGGACATGACCTTCAGCCACCGACTTTGGCAGGTGGCTAATGACTAAATTATGATATGTTTGGATCATACAAGATTCCCCCTCCCGTATGAAGCTTCTCTTTTGTCAGTTTATTATTTTTTTGACCGAATTACCAATAATCAATGTCTGTTTCATGAAAACCGTATCCTGGGATTTCTCCTGGGAATGTTCTATCATATAAATCAGTTTTCTGGCTGCTTCCCGTCCAATGTTGTCCCTCTCCTGCTTAACTGAAGTGAGCTTCACGCCGGCCATCTGCTGAGACTCCAATCCATCATATCCGGCTACAGAGATATCCTTCACAACCTGCAAACCGCTCTTTCTGATTGCATTGATCACTCCGACTGCGGACTGATCATCCGGAGCAATGATACAGGTGGGTTGTTGTTTCAGCTTAAGAAGGTTTGCCGTAAGCTCTTCAGCCACAGCCTGGTTTCTGTATAAGCCTTCTACGATATATTCCCCCGGCACCGAAATCTGATTATCCTGCATTGCATCCAGGAAACCGTCGATGCGGTTTCTGGTTACCAAGGTCTTGTAACCGTGTATCATAGCTACCTTTTTATGTCCCTGTCTGACTATGTAATTGGCAAGCTGCTTCATGCCGCCATAATTATCGGAGATAATGGAATAGGCTTTCTGGAACGCATGGTCTATGGTCACAATCGGCAGATCACTCTCAGCCAGCTTGATTACCTCATCGTTCTCATATTCAGCACAGACGATACAGACTCCGTCAAAGTGACGGTACTGGCAATGCTCTAGATAAGTCATCTTCCTGCGCCCAACATGGTGCTCTATAAAAGTAATATCATACCCGCATTGGGATGCTTCTTCCCTGAATGCAGATAAAATATGGGCAAAATAATCGTTCCTTAGCCCCAGGCTTGAAAAGGTTGCGAATAATACTCCAATATTATAGGTCTTCTTTAGTTTCAAGGCTCTGGCATTAGCATTTGGAAAATACCCAATCTCATTGGCAGTACGGATGACTAGTTCCCTGGTTTTATCGCTGATATCGGAATAGCCGTTCAGTGCTTTACTGACGGTTGATACCGATACGCCGCATCTTTCCGATAGCTCCAAAATTGTTGCCATAGTTATCTCCCTTTATTTATCCGTTTGTATACATTCAGTACCATTTTATAGCATTTCATATCGATATTCAAGTGGAAAATGTATGCACCTCATGTTTACGAAAACGTTTGCTCTTTCTAGAATAAAAGATGCATATAAGGAATAAGGATTACTCTTCCCTATATGCATCAGAAGCACCGGTCTAAAGGTGTTGTCTACTAAATCGCAGATTTCTGGACATGGATTACTTTAACCGGACAAACAGCAGAACATTTGCCGCAGTTGGTACATTTGCTGTAATCGATATATGCCAGGTTATCCACCACATGAATGGCATCGAACTCACAAGCCTTCTCACAGAGCTTACAGCCGATACAACCAGTGGAGCAGGCTGCCTTCACATCCTTGCCCTTATCTTTAGAGCTGCAGGCCACTCTGGTTTCTGCCTTATAAGGGATCAGCTCAATCAGCTTATTCGGACATTCTGCGATACAGGTGCTGCAGCCGGTACATTTCTCTTTATCTACCACTGCGATACCGTTCACTACATGCATGGCATCAAACCTACATACCTTCACGCAGGAGCCGAAGCCCATACAGCCGTAGCTGCATTTCTTTCCCGCATTACCCGGTGCGAGGGATGCCTTCTTGCAATCCCAAACACCACTATACTCATAATTCAATTCTACCTTATCGCAGGTACCGGCACATTTCACGAAGGCTACCTGTTTCTCCAGGGCAGCCGCTGTAGTACCCATAACTTCTGCAATCTTTTTATGGGCTTCCTGATTTGCTACGGGACATATGTTGACCTTTGCTACGCCTTCCGCTATAGCTTTCGCACAGGCATCACAGCCTGCGTAGCCGCAGCCGCCGCAGTTAGCGCCGGGAAGTAATTCCCTGACCCGTGCCTCTGTTTCATCCACCGGCACCTCGAATTTTTTAGCTGCAAAGCCCAAAAACAGACCTATCATCAATCCGGTTGCTGCTACAACACCCGTTGCGATTACAACGCCTTCCATACTGAACGCGGTGGATGCTGCTATCATCGTTGGAAGGGAGCTTGCTGCCAGCAATAAATTATTTAACATTTTCTATTCCCCCTTCTATAAAAGACCAGCAAACCCGGAGAAGGCCATCGCCATCAGCGTTGCTGTAATCAATACAATCGGTGATCCCTTGAAGGAATGAGGAACATCATTATGCTCCATCTGTTCGCGGATACCAGCTAAAATAACAATCGCAATTGTATAGCCGATTCCGATTGCCAAGCCGTTTACAACACTGGTTACAACATCATAATTCTCATCCACGTTTAGTAAGGCAACACCCAGTACTGCACAGTTTGTTGTAATCAAAGGAAGATAAACACCAAGTGCTTTGTAAAGTGCAGGGCTGTATTTCTTAATAATCATTTCTACAAACTGTACGAGACATGCAATAACCAGGATGAATACGATGGTCTTAAGATAATCCAGATCCCATCTCTGTAGTACAAACTTAAAAATCAAACTGGATATTGCAGAAGCTAATACGGTAACAAATATAACCGCGAACCCCATACCGATGGAGGTCTTTATTTTATTCGATATTCCTAAGAAGGAACAAATGCCCAGGAATTGACTTAGAACAACGTTATTAACAAAGATAGAACCGATCACAACGACTAACAATTTAATAAAGTATTCAGAGCTCATCTAAATCAATCCTCCTTCCCTGTTTTCTTAGTATTGTTTTGAATTGAATCTGCAACCTTCTTAGCTTCGCTTATTCCATTATGGTTTGCAGTAAAGGTCTCTCCGCTGCAATGTGCGCAATCCCCGTTGCAAGCCATTCCGGCACTCTTCCCGGGTTTATTCGTTGCAGAAGGCAGGTTGAACTTGTTCTGTAACGCTGTCAGCATAGCAAGAACCAGGAAGGCTCCCGGAGCCTGAACGAACATACTGATCGGTTCGAAGGAATCCGGAGTTACCTGGAATCCGAACACTGTTCCGGCACCGAGTACTTCACGGAAGGCACCGATAATCAGTAGCGCCACGGTAAATCCAAGTCCCATTCCGATACCGTCAAAGAAGGATACTCCGACCGGGTTCTTAGCAGCATAGGCTTCAACACGGCCAAAAATAATACAGTTTACTACGATTAGCGGTATATAGATACCAAGAGCTTCATCCACCGAAGGGAAATACGCTTTCATTACCAATTCCACCACAGTTACTAGGGAAGCCACCACTACGATAAAGTATGGCATTCTAACCTTATCGGGGATGAACCTTCTCAGGGCAGAGATCAGAAAGTTAGATAATACAAGCACTGCTGTAGTTGACAATCCCATACCGATACCATTGGTAGCAGAAGTAGTTACTGCCAGAGTGGGGCACATACCAAGCATAATGATAAAGGTTGGATTTTCTTTTACTATACCGTTGTATATACGCTCCGTGTACTTATTCATTTGCTCCACCTCCTAAATCCGTTGCATTTTCCTGAAGAAAACGGATGCCAGCGTTCACAGCATTTACAACCGCCTTGGAAGTGATTGTCGAGCTGCTGATTGCATCAATCTCATTTTCCTTTGTAGCACCGGTCTTAGTCACTTCAAACTGATCCACCGACTTACCGGAAAACTGTCCGATAAAGGCAGGTTTGGAAGCATTCATGCCCAGTCCTGCTGTTTCGTTAAGGGTAAGGAATTCAATCTTTGTTAAGGTACCTTCCAGGGTATATCCAAAGGTCATCGTAATTGTATCCTTATAGCCTTTATTGCTGACCTGAAGAATATAGCCCACCAGATTGTTATTGCTGTCATACGCTTTATTGATTTCATTTATTGTTACATTATTATAGGAGGAATCATAGGATGTTAAGTCCGTTGCCTCTACCAGCTTCATCAGCTCTTCATCCAGTTCAGGCTTTGTATCCTGATAAACAGCCTGATAGGCTCTTTCTTTTTTCAAAGCATTCTGCTCTGCAATCGGCGCTTTTGTGATCTCATAGACATAGCTGAGCGCTAAAGCACAGATCAGTGTTACTACGAAAAGCGCCATCGCATCCTTTAAAATGGATTCCTTCTTCTCTCTCTTATTTTTCACTGCTGGCACTCTCCTTCCTAACTCCAAAAGGTCTCGGCAGAGTAGCCTGATTAATCAGAGGTACAATCATATTACCTAAGACGATTGCATAGGATACACCTTCGGAGCTTTTGCTTAAGATACGGAATACGCCTGTCATGAGGCCAACGAAAACACCAAATATAATCTGGCCCTTTAAGGTCGAGGGGCTGGTAACATAATCGGTGGCCATAAAGAAAGCACCCAACAGTAAACCACCGCCGAGGACATGACCGAGAAGGAAATTCACGTCAAAGCCCTGTCCGCCAAAGATAAGAACAAAAATTACAGTTGTTAAAATATAGGATAAAGGAATGGTCAGAGTAATCACTTTACGTCCTATCAGATAAATGGCTCCTATGATCAGAGCAAGTGCACTGGTTTCACCGATGGTTCCGCCGATATTACCGATGAACATCTTCATCAAATCTACTGACTCTCCTGCTTTCATTGCTGCCAGGGGAGTTGCCTGAGATACTCCATCCACTGCTGACATACCGCTCTTAATATAATCAGAGGTAGCCGGTGAAGTAATCTTCTCTACGGCAAAAGTTGTCATTCTGGCCGGAAAGCTGATCAGTAAAAATATACGTGCAGCTAGGGCAGGGTTCATAAAGTTTTGTCCAAGACCGCCATACAGCATCTTTACAATCAATATCGCAAACACGCTGCCTATGATAACCATCCAAATCGGCATACTTGCCGGAAGGTTAAGCGCCAGTAAAAGTCCTGTTACTACAGCAGAATAGTCCCCCGTAGTGATTGGCTTCTTCATCAGCCTGCAATATATGTACTCAGTCAATATACATGCTACCACAGAAGTCAAAATAACTAATAATGCACTAATACCAAAAAAATAAACTCCAAATAAGCTGGCGGGAATTAATGCGATGACTACATCCCTCATAATCATATTTGTTGTTATCGGGCTTCTGGTATGGGGAGAAGCCGATACATGAAACAAATCGCTCAAAGTTTACACCTCTTTCTGAATTTACAGCGGTAATCCCCTGGATCAACTGCTGCATTTATAATATTCGCACACACTCATGTTTACTTTTCTATTTGAGATGCTTTACGCCTTTTTCCTCTTTGCCAATATTTCATTCTTCGTCTGTACGATGGACTGAGTCAAGCCTCTTCTAGCAGGACAGATGTAGGAACAGCAGCCACAGCCGCAGCATTCCAGTCCGTGAAGCTTTAAGAAGGATTCTTCATCCGAGTGATTCCCTGCGTTTGCCAGAAGAAAAGGCATTAATTGCAGCGGGCACTTAGTGGTGCAGCGTCCACAGCGGATACAAGCGCTTTCTTCCACAGCAGCCGGATCCTTTAAGAAGCCCAGCAGTGCCGAGGTAACCTTAGAAACCGGAACATCCAGATTAAACAGGGCTACTCCCATCATCGGACCGCCGGAGATTACCTTCTCGGGCTTCGATGTAAAGCCTCCTGCCGCTTCCAGAACCTCCTGATAATTGGTCCCAAGCCTCACATTTAAGTTCAACGGATTCTTCACGGCATCACCGGTTACGGTGATTATCTTCCTGATCAGTGGAATATTCTTCGCAACAGCATTGTAAATCGAGATAACGGTATCCACATTATCAACAACACAGCCCACATCCGCCGGTAATTTCTTGGAGTTTAATTTCCTGCCGGTTACGACGGATATCAGGTGGCGCTCACCACCCTGTGGATATTTCGTCTTAAGAGCTCTGACTTCAATATTGCTTTCCCCTGCTGTCAGCTCGCTTAAAGCCTTTATTGCATCAGGCTTATTATCTTCAACGGCAATAACACCCTTAGCATTGTCAAACAACTGAAGGATGACCTTTAAGCCTCCCACCAGCTTTTCCGGTTCTTCCAGCATTAGCCGATAGTCCGAAGTGAGATATGGCTCACATTCTGCACCATTCACGATGACATAATCAATCTTGCTCTCATCCTTCGGTGTCAGCTTCACATGAGTAGGAAAGCCTGCACCGCCCAAACCGACAATCCCGGCTTCCTTGATCTTATTCCTGATCTCAGCCTTTGATAGCTGCTTATAATCCTGTTCCTTGCCATAGCCCTCAACTGTCTGGTATTCATTGTCGTTTTCTATTACAACGGCCTCTACCATCTTACCCGATACAGTTAACCGCTTTTCAATCGCTTTCACTGTTCCTGAAGCCGAGCTTAGGACATCCGCGGAAATAAAACCGGAAGCCTCACCAAGCTTCTGACCAACCAGTACCTTATCCCCCTTAGCAACAACCGGCTTAGCAGGAGCACCTATGTGCTGTGCCATCGGGAATACCAGATCACCCTTTGGTAAAAGGACAGTTATGGGCTTATCCTTCGCTAATTCCTTACCATCATAGGTATGGATGCCGCCCAGAAATGTTGACCTTGCCATACAACCTTTACCCTCTTTCCTTTACGTTTTTCTACAACTGTTAAATATAAAACAATGTTCACAACCTTAAACACACAATCTTGATTATAACACATTTTCGTCCATTCTGACATATAAATTTTATATAAACTATTAAAAATAGATAAAATGCACTTAAAATTAAGCAAAAAAAATGTCATTTTCGTCAGAATCTATATCTTTCGCAAAATAACCCTCCATCATAGTCCCATTATAGAGCGCCAGACCCCCCACCGTCAATATGATACGACAGCAAGCTCTTCCATTTCAATCCAATTTCTTGTGTTTTCTTTTTAACGAACTAAAGAATTTTCAGGGTGGATGATAGACCTAATAAACGCTAAAAAAGGTACCTCTTGGCAGTATTTTCTGCTAAGGGATACCTTTCATTTTAGACCTTACATTTTATATCCGCAGTTGTCTTAGACTGCCGGATATCTATCATAGGAATATCAAAGGTTAAGATGCCAAATAGAGGAAATCAAATCATCATCTGTTACATCCTTACTTAAGACATGATAACCATGTACATTTCATCTTACTTTACAACCGGGTAATCAAGCGGCGGTCCGCTTGTTCCAACCATTTGATTTTCACCCACCTGGTATACTACTCCATCGATCGGAAGACCATAACCACCGGCATTAGTTAACTGCACGTTCAAACTTAATAATTCTGGCTTACTCCATTCCTTCATTTCTATCCCTCCTTTCCAGGTTCATAATTATATTATTAAGTGCACTCTACTTAAGAAATCGGGACAAACCGATGATTGTCATGATAGCCTGCACCTCACAATATTCTTCATCCATAGGCAATTCACCCATCTTTGATACCATTGACTTCAATGCATCGATATCTGCTAAGGACTTTATCCCATTCTCAGAAATAGCCTGGTTAAATTCATTTCTTATCTTTATCCAGTCCTGATGCAGCCGCTGAACCCAGTCGGCACTTTGTCTTCCGCGTTCTCTCATATTCATTCGTATCAAATCAGGGAGAATTCCTTTCATGGATCTTCTGATCAGGCTTCTCTCAATTCCGTTCCTAACAAACTGTTCCGCCGGTAAAGACATACAGAACTCTATTACTCGTTTGTCTCTGGTAGGATCGCGCCGAACCACTCCATACTCGATAGATAGCCTGGTTTCCGACGCACCTGCCTGCGAAAACAATAAATTGTTACTGATCATTTGTCTTGCATCACGAACTGTCTGCCGTCTTTTATAATATTTGCCCAGCCTATACCGTTTCAGATTTTTGTTCAGCTTCCATTTGTCAGCCAGCTCCTGATTGACCAGGTGGGCTATTGGTCTAGCACTTCCGGGCTTAGATTTTCTAAATTTATTTTTTATAAACCCCGGAACATAAAGGAGTACAAAATGCTTGATAACACTTTTTGGTACCCTGTGATGACAGCCTGCATATTTCAATATTTCTTTATAAGCAGTGAGGAGCTTTCCTTTATGTACTAATGTAACAATATGGTCTGCCAGGTTTCCGTATGATACAGTGAAATTACCCGACTGTCCATCCAGTAACACCTTACAGCCGTCTTCTTTGGCCAGCTGAGCTATCCTGTCAATCCAAAAGAGATTAGCGGAATATTTATAAGGATACTCATGAATTATGCTTAATCGATCCAACTCGCTATATGCATCAAGATGGTCAGAAGCACAGTAGGTTAAATCTATATTCGGATAATGGTTGACTAATTCATTAATATATCTGCTCTCATCGGCTATCGTTCCTTTCGGCAGCCAGTCTACATAATCCGCCTTCGGCACCGAGCTGTAGGCTTTCAGGCGCTTCGATTTCTTTTCCAGGCTCCCTGCAGCAACACTAGCAACAGAGCCCGAGTCCAATCCTCCGCTCAGCATGATACCGACATCACCCTCTGTATTCAACCTGCATTCCACCGCCTCAGAAAACACCTTACGGAATGCTTCCTCATAAGCCTCATCGCTTTCGAGCTTTAATGGCTTTACTTCCTCAGGATTCCAATACTTTATGACCTCGGCTTTTTCCTTGTTAATGCATATATAGGTAGCGGGCGGAACCTGTTTGATGCCTTCATAAAAGGTAAGCTCTAAGTCCAATTCATTCAAGGATTCTACCACAGCTAAAAAATTAGCAATCCATTGCTCTGAATATGTAATATCCTTTTTAACAATCAGCAATGGTTTAATTAATGTACTGAACGCAATAAGTCCGTCTTCCTGTATATAATATAAAGTTCTTTTTCCGACATGATCCCTGCAAAGGTATAATTCTTCTTTTTTATCATTCCATACAGCAAAGGCAAAATCACCGATCAGATGCTTCGGTACTTCCTTACCCCATCGGATATAAGCCTCTAAGATCAATTCGCTGTTGGTTATTCCCTCTAAAGGTTGGCCTTCCAGGCTCAGCTCATGATATAGTTGCTCCCGATTATCAATGATCGCATCAGCTACAAGGACCATTTCATTATTTGAACTGTATCTAGGTAGCTGCTCCAGTTTATCCTGAATTGTGATAGGCTGTATCGTATTGCCGAGGCAGATCTTCCCGCTCTCCGATTTGAAGGCGGTACTACCCGGGTATCTGCACAGATAATCCAGCATTGACCTGAAGTCATCGACGCAGAGTTCATGCTTTTCCTTACTGATCAGACCACATATTGTACTCAAGGTAATGCTCCTCTTCCTATAGTATCGCTAAGTATAAAGATGACTGTACATCGGATGTTCGGATATACGCTTAAGATTATTTTATTCTATAATACAAATTTTGTATTTACAATAAAAAACAGAATATCTATCAAAACTGTAACCTTTTGTTTCTTCCCATATCGCTATTTCTTAAATTTAGCAACTACAGCATAGCCATTGCCATCCCCTCCTGCAGCATAGTAACCACCGGTTCTTATCCATGCATGGGCTACCATTTCTTCACATTCTTTTTTTACTCCAAGATATAAGGTGGAAGATATTTGCTTTTTCGTTAATAATTTTTGAGCAGTAAGTGCCCGTACCAGGCATTTGCTTTGCCAGGGTGTATGCTCCGAGATACGGTTCACATGATATGCAATTTTCCTTGCCTGTTTATAGCTTTCTATACTTTCATCGCTCGGAGACTCCTCCCCTATAGCTCCGAAATGCTTTTTTAAGTATTTTACCGGTACAAACAAGAGTACTAGCCGAAATAAAGCTGCCCAAAACCATACTTCAAATGTCAGCCGTTTATCCCTGTTCAACCGTATAAAGTTAATGATCCGAATCATTCCCGTCTCTCCTAATCCAAACTATTCTCAAATCTGTCATTTTGATTGGAAGCTATAATTTTCTATATCGTTGACACACAGCTCCCCCTCCATCCTTTTGAGCTGTTCTATGATTGTTTTATTATTGATGCGTATCTCTCTGTCACAGTATTCGAGCACGGACCGCCGATGAGAGATGATCAGGCAGGTCGGGCGTGGATTCAAGCTTTGGATGCCGCGTAATACTGCCAGCTCTGTCCTTTCATCCAGAGATGAGGTTGCCTCGTCAAGAATTAACAAGGGTGCCTTGCGAATGATTGCCCTCGCAATGGCAATTCGCTGTGCCTGTCCTTCTGAGATACCATGACCATGCTCTCCGATTACCGTGTCTAGCCCCTTGGGCAGTTCACTTACGAATTCATATGCGGCCGCCATTTTCAGTGCTTCGTTCATCTCTTCCTCCGTGGCATCCAGTTTTCCCATTCTGATATTTTCCCGAATAGTCCCACTGAATAGGGTATTCCCCTGGGGAACATATGCGATATACCTTCTGGTCCCGGCATTCGCAGTTATCTTCTCACCGGATTCATTCTGGAACTCAATCATTCCTTCCATATTACTCATAAAGGACATAATCAGTCGAATCAATGTTGTCTTACCAATACCTGACCTGCCTACAATCGCAATAAACTCTCCCGGCTGTATGGTCAGGAATATATTTTCTAAAATCCTGTCATCATCATAGCCGAAGGATACATCCGTTATATTCAATCCTACCTGCTCCAATCGGATATCACTCTCCTGCTTCACCTCGGAGGATATATTATTAATTTCAACGATCCGCTCTGAGGAGGCAAGGATGGAAACGATCTTGGGTACATAAAAGGCCAGGGCCAATACCGGACCCTGAATCCGGTTTACCAGTGTTAGGAATATGGATAAGGTTCCAAAGGTTATGGATTGGGAAGACAACAGGACTGCTCCGAAGCCCAGGGCACCGATATAGCCCAGCTGAAACGCCAGTGACATGACCGTCGAGCTGACTACACTGATACGACTTCTCTTAAACACCCAGTAAAAACGTTCATCTCTTAGCTGCGACAGTCGCTCCGATACATATTCTTCGTTCGTAAAGGATTTTACTACTAATAGGTTACTTAGGCTTTCCTGAATAAAGGACCGGTACTTTGATTCTGTTTCCTGTACCTTAAGCTGCAATGTTTTGAGCTTTCTTCCCAACAGAAGGCTGATCAATGCGATCACCGGGGCCATGGCAAGTGAAAATACAGCAATGATGGGCTGAAAATACAATAGCGTAAAAAAGGTTATGATCACTTCTACGATTAATCTTATGATAGTTGGGATTACATTAATAATGCCATCTGCAATATTATTTGCGTCGGTGGTGACCCGTGTCAGTAAATCTCCCGTGTGATAATTCTTGATATCCATCCAGTAGGACCTGACGATTTTATCATAGATCTGCTTACGGATGCTGAAGGAAAACTTCTCGTTTACGATACTTGATATTAAATTTGTCGCTGCTGACAGGAAAAGACTGATTAATATAATAACCAAATAAAGGAGGATAGCTTCCATTACTATGCTATTGCTTGCTACCGCTGAATCAATAATATCCTTTGAGATTACCGCCATGCCTACCCCCAGAACGGAGGCTGCAACATCCAATATGAGTAAAAAAATAATCTTCTTCATATATGGTCTTGAGTATTTCAGCAACCAACCCATATTTTTTGAATGCTTACGCCAATGCTTCAAATATTGTATGATCTGATGCAATTCATTCACCTCGTTTCAGTTTAAATCCTATTAATTGTTACAAAACTGTTAGATAAATTGCGTTATTAGAAATTAGTCTATATATTTAAAGTGATAATCCTATTGAGAACGGATAATCAATTGCTTAATAAATTATGAAAGGAGAGAAATCACTTGAAAGAATGGAGCAGTCCTAATATTATGGAACTTGATTTTAACTGTACACAACATAATCCGGATATGGATGATTGGTGGTCCTGGTTAATGCCTCATAAACCCAATCCCAGACCCAAACCTACACCAAGACCCTGCAGGCCAACCCCGACACCATTTCCTACGATGCCGCCAACCCCTACGATACCGATACCAACACCAAGCTTATCTTAAATTAAGTCTTTATGATAGCGGAATAGAGATCTCTATTCCGCTTTTTGTATTCATACTATGGATTGTTTCATTAACCTATCACCTTTGTACTGCCTACCCAATTCACAATGTTTTCAATGATTTCACTTAATGTTTTCTTATGAAGCGGTCTCTTTACTCTGATCATAGGTATTTTTTGGGCTAACTCGAGACATCTCTTGAAATCCATAGGATGCATTCCCATAAATTTATAGTCATACAGGGTGTATAGATTTTTTATGATATACTCCAGTTTTACATTTCCTGTCAATTCATCGATTGCAAGCTGTTCCGAATCACTCAACTCCAGACAGATCATCGCGTGTATTTCTTTTTTTGAGGAGCAGAATGCATCTTCCATTTTCACAGCGTATTTTTGTCGTTCTTCATTAATCATTATTAATTGATCAATATCATACCCGAACTCAAGGGCTGTATCGAGGCATAGCTTTTGCTGCGGATAAGCCGGATTTGCAAACATAAAACCATTTTCCCCAGTAACAGGAACAGTATCATCCGCCATAAATAACCAGCCTCTCCTGCGAAGTGCGGTCGATACCGTAGATTTACCCGCTCCCGATCCCCCACAGATAATCACCGCTTTGTCATCCCAGACCATCGCAGAGCCATGAATGGCAAATATATTTCTTTGATAAAAAATACTCCCAAAGCAGGGGCCTAAGATAATCGACCGGACTAACTTTTCGTCCGAACCGGTACTGATATCAGCAATAATACTGTTACCCTTTTCTATGTAAAACTCACCCACATTCTCATAACAGATCCATTTATAGGCAAGGGATAACAGACCCTTTGCCTCCTTCGCTCGGTTCATCTCCGAAATGTGGGCCGGAATGGTCCCGTAGACAATATCAACATCGTAAAGCTCCTCTCCGATCTCATCCGCTTCAGTGAATTTTACCTCGGACCGGATCGTCAATCCATAAATCCTGTAATAATATTTCATGGCTGCTCCTTGTATAATGAAACATTTGCTCTTGTTTCTTCTTCGTATATTT
>JAEZHX010000068.1 GCA_023436765.1 Bacillota bacterium | reverse complement strand
TCTTAACATGCTCCATCGTAAGCGGTTCTCTGAGTAAAGGATTATCAAGTAAATATAATTGTCCTGCAGCCAAATAGTTCGTTGCGCGCCAATAAGCGTTCATCTTTATTAGGTAAGCATCCGTAAGTGGACCTTTTTCCTCAATCGTATTTGTATGTAAATGATTAAGCATAATATATTCCTCCTTTATCATGCAATATTATCCAGTAACAATTTCATCATAGCATGTGGTAGGAATTTGTCAACATCACTGAATTTATAAGTTATACTATTCTTGTAATTTCTAGGAACATATTACTATATAATAAAAAACCCAAAACCTATGGTTTTGAGCTTCCTATTTTGCATATAAAGTTATTATGTTAGTTCATTGAAAGCTTCCATATCGAAGCCTCATAGGGACGGAGCATCGTAGAAACCTCTGCATAATTTGATAACAAACGTCTTCCCTCCGGAAGCCTTGAACGTATCATGGATTCATTACATAGGTTAATTTCTATATAGAGGGTCTCTGTAGCATCCTCACGATAATAGGTAAACAGATTCTTCACCTTCTGATTCGTCACCTTCACATCTCCATACCAAATGACAGGATGTTCCTTACGTAATGCAATCAGCTTCTGATAGAAGCACAGGATTGAATTGTCATCAGCTAACTGAGCCTCCACATTGCATTCCTTATAGTCCTCATCCATCAGTATCCAGGGGGTCTGTGAAGAGAAGCCGGCATATTGATCATTATTCCACTGCATGGGTGTTCTGGAATGGTCTCTGGTACCTGCTAACACCTTTTGAAACGCCGCTTCTGGGTCCATACTCCCGCATAACTCTGCGTACATGTTTAAAGATTCCACATCCCGGAGCTCTGCTATGGATTTGAAGTTTTGATTGATCATACCAAGCTCCTGGCCCTGATAGATAAATGGAGTACCGCGCAAGGTAAGCTGTATCACTGCAAGAAGTTTACCCAGAACATTCCTAACTTTTAGCTCCGGATTCACCTTGGAAATCATTCTGGGATTATCATGATTCTCATAGAACAGTGATGGCTGGCAATTGTTCCCGTAATGCTCCATCCAATCAATCATGTACTTTTTTAAATAATTAAGATCATATCGGTAATCATCAAAGCGGGTATGTCCCGGAGTTTCCAGATGGTCGAAGGAAAATATCATATCCAGCTCCATCCGATCATCTCCAGTCAACAGCTTACTCATCTCCATTCCGATACCGGGAGTCTCCCCGACAGAGAAAGCCTGATAAGGAAGAAATGCCTTTTCCTTCAGTTCCTTCAGATACTCATGAAGCCGAGGTCCATAGAAGTAATGCTCCACGCCATGAAACCCCATGAGCTTGCCGATACTCTCATTCCCATCCGGTAAGCCCTCCTTCTTGGAAATGTAGTTGATGACATCCATACGGAAACCATCCACACCCTTCTCCAGCCACCAGCTAACCATCTGCTGAATCTCATCCCGTACTGCTTCGTTCTCCCAGTTCAGATCCATCTGCTTCTTAGAGAATAAGTGTAGGGCATACTGCTTCCGTTCCTCAACATAATTCCAGGCGCTTCCTCCGAAAAAGGACGTCCAGTTGTTTGGCTCGTCGCGGAAGATATAATAGTCCCCATACTTGGAATCCGGCTCATGGATGGACTTCTGATACCATTCATGTTCATCGGACGTATGGTTTACGACCAGATCCATAATCAGCCGCATCCCACGGTTATGAACCTCCTCCAGAAGAAGGTCAAAGTCCTCCATCGTACCGAATTCCGTCATGATTTTATGATAATCCCTGATATCATAGCCATTATCATCATTGGGTGAATCATAAATGGGCGAAAGCCAAATTGCATCAATCCCCAATTCCTTTAGATAATCAAGTTTTTCAAGGATACCCTTCAGGTCCCCAATCCCATCCCCATTGCTGTCTTTAAAGCTTCTGGGATAGATTTGATAGAAGACTGCTTCCTTCCACCAGGCTCTTTGAATTGGTGCGTCTACAGTCTCGGGATGTTCCTGTTCACTGTTCAGCAGAGTAAGGAGTGTATTCACAAACTCCTCGTCCAGCTTATCTTTCATCAGCTTCTGCAGGGTTTTAAGCTTCAGATTACCAACAATCGGATTCGTCACTACAGCTTTATTGATATTCATCTGCAGCAGTAGTTTATTCATAATATCCCGTCCGATTGGATTCGCATAAATGTCTTTGATCCGATTGTTTTTTGTAAGCATTGTATCTCTCCTGTTCTTTCTTATTGTTTTGGATAGCGCAAAGCTTCAGATTCTTATCATGTAACAACAGATAAATAGAGCCATCTCTATAAAACACCAAATATCCTATATTCAGCCGGATCAGCTGAGGATGGGCAGAAAGTACCGGCTGCCAGTTCATTCACCTTGCTTAAGTTCAAGGTCTCCAGAATGGCTCTGGTTGTCAGCGTGATATCGTCCCTGGCCAAAGCCTCCTCCAATGTCAGCAGCATAACCTCACTAATCTCGCTGTGATCCGGTTCAGGTATGCCGGATAGATAGCTCATTTTAAATATAATACACCATTGCTCAGGTTTGAATTGTACTGAAATAATGGACTCGGCCTGTGTCAAAACCTTTGTTTCTTCCCATATCTCACGTACGATAGCATCGGTCGGCAGTTCCTTTTCTTTCACATGGCCTCCCGGAATTAAAAGTTTGTTTATGGCCATCCCGTAGGTATGCCTGACAAGCAAAACCTTATTCTCTATGAATACTACACCACTAACTGCAAAATGTCTCATTGAAGTCCTCCAAGATACTACTTCTTAATCTCACCCCGAGCAGTCAAATCCGAAATAATCTGATCGAACAGCTGCTTATCAATCTTAAACTTCCTGCGGTAGACGAGATAACCGATTACGATAAAGATGAGGGGTAAAATCAGCATTGCCAGCTTCATAATCAGTAAGCCGGATTCAGTTACTTCTTCAGGTGAAGCAGCGGAATTTATACCGGAAATAATCGCGGTAACACCAACGATTCCACTTGCAATCGCACCGCCGATCTTATTGATGAACGGTTGCACGGAGAAGTTAATACTCTCATTCCGATGACCCAGCTTCCATTGCCCGTATTCAACCGTATCCGTCAGGAACATCAGCATCAATAGCTGGATAAATGCTTCCCCTACGAAGAGGAATATCCCGGAGGCTCCGATAAAGATCATATTCATGGGGGAGAAGAAGAATATCACATAGCCTATTACTACCAGTACTGTGGCAAAAGCATAGAGGACCTTTCGACTGTACTTCTTGGATAACAACGGGAACACTGCCAGTGCCGCCAACTGGGAGACTCCGAGAATTGCAGCAAATATCGAGTACATTCCCTCATCCTTATAAGCGTATTTGAAGAAATAAAGTCCAAAGTTCGCAGTAGTAGTGTACCCTATCATAAATAGTGCCATAGATATTGCCGTATATAGCAGCTGGTCATTCTTAAACAGAATACGGAACATTTCCTTCAAAGAGGTCGATTCCTGCTTTACCTGAATACTCTTATCTTCTTTCACTCCGAATACGGTAAAGCAGAGAAATGCCCAGGTAATCAGTACAATAGCGACAGCAGTGATCTGCCAGGCCCTCTGGTCCCCGCCTAAGGCATTTGTAATCGGTACTATCCCAACGACAACCGTAAACATTCCGATATTGGCACAGATCCGTGCAAAAGAGCCGGTCTTCTCCCGTTCCTTCTGGTCGAGAGTCAGGGAAGGAAGCATGGACCAATAGGCGATGTCATTTGCACCATAGGTGATATCCCAAAGCAGATAGACTACAATGAACATGATAATATAGCCTGCTCCGGTTAAACCAAAATCAAAGAAAAGCAGAACAGTAAAGAACCCCCCAATAATTCCTCCAATGATAATCCAGGGCTTAAACTTACCAAAGCGGGAATGGGTGTTGTCAACTAAAAACCCCATAATCGGATCGTTCACTGCGTCAAAGATTCTAAGAATTAGCAAGGCTCCCGTCATCCACCACATGGTAGAATCCGGCAGATTTAAGATATCCGTCAGGTAAAACATCAGGTACATGCTTACGATGGAATAGAGCATATCCCTTCCTATCGTGCCAAGTCCAAAGGTATAACGATTATGATTCGTTGTTTTCATACAGCTGCGGCTCCTTTCAGGCTTCATGCTTTCGTTTATTATTTAATCCCTACACCTGCACTCTCGTTCTCTAAGTGCGAACTGCCAAGTATCGGATTAAGCTTTCTTAATTTTCACATTGTCAAGTCTTGGTATTCTGCAGTCATCTTCTCATGTACTTTCTCTGTGCTCTCGGTGATATACAGATTGGATCCGAAATCTCCCAACATTCGGACCCCTTCATGGTAACCGGTACCGATAAACTGCTCCTTTAATGGAATCCCGGATTCCAGTGCCTCTGCGGAACAGGAGTAGGTCTCCACACAGTCCTTCAGACTGTAGTGACGGTTCGCTATCCGCAGGATGACTCCATCCGGGTTTAACTCCACCGGAAGGATATGCTTTGTCAAGCCTCCGAACCTCTCGATGTAAAGCCTTTGCGGCCTCGTACGGATCGTATAGGTTCCCTGCTTCAGTCCGGTAACCCTCAGCCTGTCACTGCTTTCCGCAGCCTTTGTTAAGGTCTGAAAGAAACCGGTCAGAGCTGTCTTACCATCCTCGCTCACCACCTCCCATTGGACCTTATTTTCTTTATAGGATTTCATTCTGTAGAACCTCCCAAATTGAAAGATTCTGCGATACATTTTATAGAAGGCAATCTGATCCGCTACATCCTTCCTTTCCTCAGGCGTCAGATATTTCAGATCCAGCTCATAACCCAGACATCCGAAGCAAGCTACATGGAAACGGGTGGCCAGGGGCGTCTCCCGCAGGGTTTGCTGATGCGGGGATTGCGAGACATGTGCCCCCATGACCGACAGCGGATAGAAATAGGACAATCCGGTCTGTATCCTTAAGCGCTCGATCGGATCCGTATCATCAGAGCACCAAATCTGCGGACTGAAGCACAGCATCCCCAAATCAAACCGGTTACCTCCGCTGGAGCAGCTCTCCAATAGGATATGAGGCCGTGGGGTAAAGATACGCGTCAGTATCTCATAAAGTCCCAGGATATAACGGTGATAGAACTCTCCCTGGTTTTGCAGAACAGGAGAAAAGGCTTCCGCTATATGGCGGTTCATATCCCATTTCACGTAGCTGATCTTTGCGTCATCCAGAATACGGGTAACCTGATCCACGATATAATCTCTTACTTCCTTCCGGCACAGATCCAGTACCAGCTGATTCCTGCCGTAAACTGCCTGACGACCGGGCAGCTTCACTGCATATTCGGGATGTGTCCGGTATAGCTCACTGTCCTCATTCACCATCTCCGGTTCAAACCACAAACCGAACTCCATTCCGATGCCTCTGATCTTATCCGCAAAGGCTTTCATCCCATGGGGCAGCTTCTTCTCATTTACTGAGTAATCCCCCAGCCCCGCCTTATCATGATTACGTTTACCAAACCAACCGTCATCCAGAACGAATAACTCAACTCCCAGTTCCTTTGCTTCCTTGGCCAGCTTAAGTAACTTACCTTCATTGAATTTGAAGAAATGAGCCTCCCAATTGTTCAGCAGAATCGGCCTATCCTTCTTTTTGTACTCTCCTCTTACGATATGCTCATTGACAAAATCGTGGAGCTGATGGCTTACTCCATTCAATCCCCGGCTGCTGAAGCTCATCACGCATTCCGGTGCTTCGAACTTCTCCCCCTGTAACAGGGTCCACTCAAAGCAGTGAGGATTGATTCCCATGCTGACACGGACATAGTCCCGACCGCTTTTCTCTGCCAGGCCATAATGATTGCCGCTGTAGACCAGGTTAAAGGCGTATACATCGCCATAGTTTTCATTTGCATCTGCTTCTGAAAGCAGAAAAGCAGGATTATGACGGTTACTGCTTGCACCCGTCGTTGAAGAATTTACGGTAATTCCGTATTCGACAGGACGTATATGTAAATTGGCCTCTTTAATCCATCCGCCATCCAGAGTATGCATCCGGAAGCTTTCATCCGGAAGATCCAGCGTCATACTCATGATACGCCGGATGTTTATCCGGGATTCCGATTCGCTTCTGATGACAGCTCTTCTTGTAATTACATCAGTCTGCTCAAAGACAGAATAATATAAATCAATATAAACCGGAAAACACTGATCCTTTAAGGTGATCATCAAGGTCTGATCTCCACCATAAGCAGATGGCAGGGTATCCATCGGTACACTCCCTTGCAGCACCTTATGACTATCGTAAATGAAATCCGTTATAAAGCTTCCATCGGGCATCACAAATTCCGTCGGACTTTGGCGATAGTCTCCGCGCCCGTTGTCCGACCACTCCAGGCACATACTATCCAGAGAATATACCTCATCCTCCTTACTGTATAGAACACTGCTGCCAACCTGAATGGACCGCTTCTGCGACAGGCTATCCGCAGTATCACATTCACCTAATCGATTTCCGTAATAAACATGCTCTAAATGACCAAACTTTGTCTTCCGAAACAGATAGGTCGTAAGCTCGGTATCTAACCTGAAGACGTCATCGGTAACTTTAATCAAAGTTCTCTCACCTTATCCTTCTTTGTAATGTTGAGGTTCCACATAATGCTCATAAAGCTCCGGTGTGACACCATTCTGCTCGATCATTCTCGTATAAAACTCACCGGACCTCTTCACAGTCCTCTCCTGCGTCTCATAGTTCACATGAACGAGTCCGAAGCGGGAACTCTCACCTTCAATCCATTCAAAATTATCACAGAAGCACCAATGATAATACCGTGAGATGGGTAGCTTTGATTCAGTAATGACCTTCAAATGCTCATAGAGGTATCTGCACCGGAAGGCATCCTGATTATCACAGGTTCCATTCTCCGTGATATAGATTGGGCGTTCCAGTACCTGATATACTTTCTCCGTACAGCGTATCAATCCCTCGGGATAGATCTCCCAGCCCAGATCATTCTTCGGCGCATCCTGCTTCGTGCCGTCTCCAAAGCCCGATACAGTTGTCCGTGTGTAATAATTGATCGCAATAAAATCACAGTATTCACCCGGGATAATTTCTTTCGGTCTTTTTAATGGCCATTGAAACCTACCCGTAAGCATCGCTTCGGTAATCGAACCCTGGAAAAATCGCTCCAGAAGTCTGGCACAGATACGATGCCAGAGATTCTTAGGATTTCTTGGATCAAATACCCGGACATGATGGGCAAAGCTCACCTTCGTATCCTGATAACCCAGCTCTTCCCGCATAGAATGGATCAGCTGATATGCTTTGATGTGACAGTAAGACATATTTGCCATTACAGTAACCGCTTTGGCAAAGGACTTCTCTCCCGGAGGCCAATCCCCAAAATAATAAGAGTTCGTTGCATATACATTCGGTTCGTTGATTGTTATGTACTCAGAAACGATATCTCCAAAGGCTTTTACGACCAAAGCTACAAACTCGAGATAATACTTCAGATTCTCCTTCTTCGTGAAGCCGCCTTTGCGTTCAAACCACATCGGATTCGTAAAATGATGGATCGTAAGTAAAACCTTTATCCCCTTTTGCTGAAGATAAAGCAGCTCGTTCCTGTAATGCTCAAGGACTGCCTGATCCACTTCATCCTCCTTCGGACAGATTCTAGCCCATTCGATTCCCAGGCGATAATGCTTGATCTTCATCTCAGCCATCAGATCCGCATCCTGCTGCCACAAACGATAATGATCCGTAGCACGGGCCGGATCGGAATGGTCCTTTATTCTACCTTTACGATACCAGTCATTCCAATTAGACTCACATTCTCCGCCTTCGATCTGTGTGGCGGCGGATGCCACTCCCAAAGACAAATCCTTAAAATTAAGCTCCATGTCATCCCTCATTTCGTGAAAATATATTGTAGCTCTGTTTCAAGAAAAACCCTCATGGTTAAATTAAGTCACGCCATTGTTAAGTAAACTGCCGCCGTCTGTGTTATCAATTCGATATCATATTGGAT
>JAEZHX010000274.1 GCA_023436765.1 Bacillota bacterium | reverse complement strand
AATCACGGCAAGAAAAACCGGGTAACCGACTCCCATCACTGTCAAAATGGTGATCACTACCCCATAATATTCTGAATGGTAGAACTCCGGATAAAATCTGTAGACGAGTGAACTCAGGATAATCTGCGCTACCAGGTTACATAGTACCATCAGGAAAAGTGCCCAGCCCACCCTGCGTAATATCTGGCCTCTATCCATATCGAGCTGTTCCATATCCTATCCCCCTTATTAAATATGCTGTATAGTAACCTCCGCAACTTACTATCCTTTGAGAGATGCTCTTGATATTTTCTGTGTATTCTTAATAAAGTCCATAATCCAATAAGGTCTTTGCGTCACTCCATCTGCCAGTCTGTGTTGAATTCATAATGGCACAGAGAACTTCCCGACCATTCACCCTCCCTGCAGCAATCAGGCATTTTCCCGCCATCGTACTGGTTCCGGTCTTAAGTCCGATGCAGGGGGAATAGTATCTTCCGCTATCCTTCCTGACCAAAGCATTGGTATTCCTCCAGGTTATCTCATCGCCGCTGACAAATCTGTTATAGGAGCTGCTCTTTTTGCTGATTTCCAGAATGATATCATTCTTCATTGCTGCCAAACCGATCCGCCCCATATCATATGCCGTCGTATATTGCCCGATCGCATCATATCCGTCCGGAGTCTTAAAGCAAGAGTTCAATGCTCCAAGCTGGCTTGCCTTGACATTCATCATTCGGACGAATTCTGCAACTGCATCCTCCCTCCTGGAACCCTCATTGTTGAGAGATTTCCTGCCTACGTAGGTTGCTGCAGCATATGCTGCATCATTTCCCGAGGGCAAAAGCATTCCTTCCAGGAGATTTTTTATGGTTGCCACCTGCCCCGGATATAGACCGGCTATTGTAGAATCTCTCGCAATCAGCTTGATCTCATCGGAAATATGAACCTCCTCCTCCAGACTGCACCAGTCCAAGACCACAAGGCAGGTCAGAAGCTTAGCCGTACTAGCCGGAAATACAGGTTCAACAGGATTTTTATAATAAAGTACCTCCATCGTAGCGGCATCAAACAGGATCGCTGCTTCCGCTTTAATGCTAATACTGGGATTATCAATTTTTAATGCTGCTTCTAAGGTACTGTCGGATACCATCACCTTGGGAAGGTAGGCCTTATAATCCACCTGGCTGCTATCCACGATCAGCCTACATACTTCTCTTTCAAGGACAGCTCCGGTCTCAATTTCAGAAGCTAAGGCAGAATCGGCAGACTCTTCTTCCTCAGATTGATCGGTGGGAGTCGAGATATTTGATGGGCTTTCCTCCGTTCCTGCGATATCTGAAGTTCCGTCTTCCGTGTCTGACGAACCCAGAGTATTTCCTACCCCCGCAGGATATTTATCCGAATTCTTACCTAAGGAGCCGTCAGCTTCTGATACGGCATCCTCTTTGGCTCCGGTGTCACTGGGATTTGAGAACAGCCAGGGCTCAGTATCAGCATAGCTCTGTGTCTGCTCAGGCAGAGTTTGATTCGTTGAACCATCAATAGAAGCAGACGTATTCTTATTATTCTCTTCTGTAACCTTGCTCCGGTCAGCACCCAATCCGTTTTCGGACCCCGTCATCATCACCGCACCATAGATTAAAATGCTCATGACTAGACAACCGAACAGTAGCAATCCCGCAATACTCTTTTTGTTCATTGTTCTCTCCTTAAGTGCCAGTAATCATCACTCATCGAGTCAGTAAAACGGGGACGTTACCCTTCTCAAACTAACGTCCCCTGTTTCTCTTATTTTAATATTATTGACCAGAAAATGCAACCTTTATCCATAAGAAACAAAATAGATTGATTACATATTAGTCAGATGTTATATCCCTGATTAGTTCCGGAAATCAATGCTGACCTTACCGACTCCTCCGTCCACCTTCAGGGAATGCTCTGCATACTCATTTGTATCGGAGCCGGAGAACTTCTCACCGTTAACCCGGACTGATCCGACGCCGGCATCCACATCCAGACTATAATCCTCCCTGCTGCCGACAAGATCCAGCTTCACATCACCTACTCCGCAGTCAATCTTACTATGACCGAGCAGCTCCCCTTCGATTCTGAGGCTGCCGACTCCGCAGTCAATCTCAGCATTATGAAAGCTTACACCTGTTAATGTAAAGGAGCCTACCCCGCTATCCAGTATTACCTTTTCTGCAACAATCTGATCACCGTTTAAATTACCGGCTCCCGCAGAGATCGTTAGTTCCTCAGCCCTCAAAGCTTCTATCACGGTATTTCCCGCTCCGGTTTCAAGCTTCGCCCTCTCTGCGACAAAGTCCGCCGGAAGGTAGACCGTGATCTTAGAATTTGGGGAGCTGAACCAATCAAAATCAAACCCGAGGAACCTGTTCTTATGATGTTCCGATACCACCAGAGTCCCATTCTCGGTTAATTCCGCCTGGAAGCCTTCCGTTACCTTACTTCCCTCAACCCGGAAGGTATCCCCCGTTCTTATCTCCAGACTTCCGGCGCTGTTATCGATCGACAGACTTTCTACACCGGTAAAGTCATAGGCTATATCAATTCTATTCCGATTACCGAAAATCGGCGCACCTGTAACGGCAGATAGTACATTAAGAACAACTCCTGTGATTGCTGATATAATACCGACCGCAAGAATGACAGCAAAGGTCATCGCTATAAACTTTGTGGTTTTCTGGAATTGGTTCATTTAATATCGATCCCTCCAAACATGGTGGTCGATTTCAGGTAGATCACCGGATCAGATGCACCTGCAGAATAGCCTGTTTTGTTGCTTACTCCGCCAAAGACCGGAACATTATTCACCTTGACCTGGACGCCCCGTGGTACATAGATATCGATGCCGCCAAAAACAGCCGTGGCATTGATCGTGATATCGCTTGTTATAACAGCATCTCTGATATCCAGCGTGAGACCACCGAAGATAGCACTGAGGTTCGTACCGGTAAAGTTATCATTCAGTTTGACATGATTACCCGAGAATACCGCTGTATATTCACCCTTCGGAGCGGAACTAAAGTTCCCCTCCTCCTTCGTACTATAATTGCCTTCCATATGAACCGATTTCTCTGACCGATATGCCCTATGGAAGGATCCCTGAAAGATAATTCTAAGGCCGATGCTTACCAATACCACCGGAATAATCAGCCGCCAAATATCGAAGCTAAAGTCAACATGGTGAGAAGCCAACAGCAGAACACCAATGATGAAGCCGATGAGGGAGCCTACCTGGAAGCCTCCGCGGATCATACTGGCCGCACAGGGAACAATAATAAATAGGGTCCACAAGCCCTGATCAAAAAGCAGGTCCCAAAAATTAAAACTCCATAGATCCATCACATCTCCGGCATAGCCGAGTCCAATTAAAATAAAAAATATACCCCAGATTGAGTTTGATATCTTATTTCTCATAATTCCTCCCACAGATACTATTATTTAGTTAAATACGAATTTATCATACTGCAAAACCCTATACTTTTGCAAGAGAGAACTTCGAACTCTAATGTATTTAATTGAATCTTAATTTATTACGTATATGAGTAGGTAACAAGGCTTGGAATAAGTAGGGTGCGTCAGCGAGCAAGAGAGCTCACATTGATATCTATTTGATATACTCAGACGAATAATAATATTTGTCGGTATCCCGGTCGAATACATTGTAGGTTAAGTTGACCCGAATATAACTTTCCGAACAGCGGATCAGGGTATTCTTAAGCATCAGGTCCACCTCTGTTGCCGTAAGCTCGTTATAGGTGACCGCATAGGCCTCCCCCTCCCCTGTGTTTTTCCAGGGCATAATCTGAATCGGTCTCGGTACATCGATAAAGGTATTTTCAGTGATCACCGGTGCCTTAAGCCCGCTGCCCAAAATGGCACGATCCGTTCCCTTCCCTCCTGCAACGTTCCTGATCTCATTCCCCTTAATCACCGGGGCTGACCAGTTCAGAATACGGATTGCATCAGAGGTCGTATCGGAGATCCTATTCTCCAACAGCTGAACATTATTATGATATTTTCCCTCGGTATACTTATGGGTACCGATGGCACGTTCCAAATCATCAAAGCTGTTTCCACGAATCAGAATATTCCTGTTTGGCGTACCGTCATATTTTGTCCAAACCGCATTGAAGCCTCCGGTATTCCTGTCCGGAGTATCCAGATTAATCGCCTCCTTCACCCCTGAGACAGAGGGCTTATGATGCCGAAAGCTGTTCTGCTCTATGGTTATATCAGAGGAGGCATCCAACTCTATAAAATGTCCGCTGTACATATTCTGAAAGGTGATGCCGGAGATACTTACTTCCGTATTATGACAGAGCACGATGCCGATGGCATCCTGTACAAAGCCAAGATCCATCACCGCTGTACCCATCCCGCGGAAGGTAATATTCGTCTCTCCGTCATACCCTCCGTAAGCACCCTCTGTCTTGGATTTAGAGGGTGCCACCAGCTGGAAGACGGACTTGGAGCTGATTAGTCCCTCTGACTCTGTCTCCTCAGTCTTCCTTATGGTTACGCCATCCTTGAGCAGAATGGTTACGTGGGACGGTACATAGAGCGTGTTACAGATCCTGTAGGTCCCGGCCTCCAGTGTCAGCGTCCCGCCTCCGGTCCGTTCCAGCTGTTCCAGATAAGAGCGCAGGACATAGTATTGCCTCGTCGCAGTGTTATAATTACTACTATTCTTATAAGCATTCTGGAAGGGTTCGGAAGCCTCATTAATCACAAACTCGGTGATATCCGGATCATAGATCTCCCACTTTTCCGTATCATTTGTAAACTCATTATAGGTTTTATTATACCGGAGGAAATATTCTCCCATCTCCTCCAGCTTGTTATCCTTCATATCCGTAATATTCTGCTCGCTGAGGGAATTGTAAGTAATCGCATAGGCTTCACCGTTATTGGTATTCCTCCAAGGCATGATCTGTATTGCCCGGTCAGTCCTTAGGAAATGGTTATCCTTAATGGTTGGGTTCTTCGCCCCGCTGACCAATACAGCTTTCAGTGTCCCCTCCTCATTCCTAAGCTCTGTAAAGCTGTTATTTGTTATGACACTATCTTCCCAATTCAATACTCTCACAGCATGGGAGGCAGTATTCTCAAAGGTATTGTAGAGGATGCTTATGGCCAGATGATATTTATTCTCCGTATATTTTGCGCTGCCGATTCCACGTTCCAGCCTGATAAAGGAATTCCTCTCTATCCTGATATTCCGGCAAACGGTCTTATCGTCCTTACTCCATGGGAAGGAAAAGCTCTTCGTCGTTCCGTCCGGAACCTCCAACGCGACTGCATAAGCACTGCCTGTTGCACTGGCCTTATAATCGCTGAACACATTCTGTGCAACTCTAACATTTTCCGAGGCTCCGATCTTCAAAAAGCTTCCCCCATACATCTTCCGAAAGGTGATACCCTGAATCGTGATATTGTTATTATGCCCGAGAACGATTCCGGTGGTGTCCTTAACATAATTCAAATCCAGGATGGCAGACCCTTCCCCTTTTATGGTAATGTTGCTTTCTCCCCGATATTTTGAGGCGCCCGCCTTAACGGAGGCCTTGGAGGGTGCAATCAGCTGGATCATAGATTTCGCAGGCGCCAGCTTCTTCGTACCGGTGTCAGAACCCTTCACCATCTTTACCCCATCCTTTAATAGGATGGTAACTCCTGAGGGGACATAGAGCGTGTTGGTGATGGTATAGGTGCCTTTGGTAAGCACCAGTGTTCCGCCGCCTGTCTTCTCCAGCAGCTCCAGATAGGAGCGCAGCATATAATATTGCTTCGTCTTTGTGTTGTAGGTTTCTGATTCTATGTACTGCTTCTGATATGGAACCGAGGAAGGCTTGACAGTATAGGTTTTGCCGGCAGCCGCCAGAACCTTGGAAGAGCTTGCTCCCGTTAGGATTGACAGCCATAGGACTGCCAGTAGAATTCCGGACCACAGGAGTACTCTGAACATCCTTCTTGTCCCTTTCATCATATAGATACAGTTTTCTTTTTGTCTTGCAGGCCTTAGCCGTCTCATCATCTGTAACACTCTCCTTATATTCCTATTTTAATATATTCTGAGAGGATATGCTATCAGAATATGATCCGGAAAAAAATGATATGCTGGCGCAAACTTCTAAGAGTGAATTGTGTCTCTATACAGAATACATAATCTATGATATTTATGAGGTCCGAATGATATCATTGGAATCAAAAACAAGATGAAACGACTATCCGATTCATCTTGGCATAAAAAGACTGCAGCGTGCTATGAATACCCATACCGGACATTTCTCACCCTCCGTTATCGGTGTGCATAGCAAACTGCAGCCTGGACTATCTTATATTTACTATTATGCCAGCTTGGACTTCGCTACATCAGCGAGTCTGGAGAAGCCTGCGGCATCATTAATTGCCATCTCGGACAGCATCTTTCTGTTAATATCAACCTGAGCAAGCTTAAGGCCATACATCAGTTTGCTGTAGGATAAGCCGTTCATTCTTGCAGCGGCATTAATTCTTGTGATCCATAAGGATCTCATATCCCTCTTTCTCTGCTTTCTTCCTGCGAAAGAAGAGGTTAAAGCTCTCATTACTGACTGCTTTGCAATTCTATATTGTTTTGATCTGGCGCCTCTGTAGCCCTTCGCCAGCTTTAATACACGGTTATGTCTTTTCTTAGCGTTTAATCCGCCTTTAACTCTTGCCATTTTCTATTCCTCCTTATCACCAATCCCTACAGATATGGTAAGATTTTCTTCATGTTCTTAATATTAGTTGCATCTGTCATAGCTGCTTTTCTAAGATTTCTCTTTCTTTTAGCGGATTTCTTCGTTAAGATATGGCTCTTGTAAGCCTTCATTCTCTTTAACTTTCCTGTTCCTGTTTTCTTGAAACGCTTCGCAGCTGCTCTGCTTGTTTTTAACTTAGGCATGATATTTCCTCCTTAATAAATTAATACAGTCTTTAGGCTGCTTATACCGGCAGCTTCCTGATTGCTGTTTGCTTAGTATTTTAACGCTTTTCTGATAAGAACATAATCATACTTCTTCCTTCGAGTTTTGCCGGTTTATCAACCACCGCGATATCCTCGAGCAGTGCAAAGAAGCTATCCAGAATTACCCTAGAAGAAGACGTATGAGCCATCTCACGACCACGGAAACGTAAAGTAACTTTCACTTTATCACCTTTGGTGATAAACTTTCTTGCCATAGTTGCTTTCGTGTTCAGATCATTATCATCGATATTCGGTGATAAGCGGATCTCCTTTACTTCAGTAATCTTCTGCTTCTTCTTGGCTTCCTTTTCTTTCCTGGCCAACTCATATCTGTATTTACCGTAATCGATAATCTTGCATACAGGCGGTTTCGCTGTCGGAGCAATCTTCACAAGATCCAGATTTGCGTCCTTCGCAAGCTTTAAAGCATCCTTTGACGACATGATACCGAGCTGCTCTCCGTCCTCACCAATCAGGCGGATTTCTTTGTCCCTGATTTGTTCATTAATCATTAAATCGCTAATAGTACTGCACCTCCATAGGTTAAATCTACACTACCGTTTCCATTGCGGCTATAAGCCATAT
>JAEZHX010000249.1 GCA_023436765.1 Bacillota bacterium | reverse complement strand
CTACGACCAGGGTAAAGGCTCTGCCTTCCCTTCCGGCACGACCTGTTCTCCCGATCCGGTGAACATAATATTCATCATCCTGCGGTACATCGTAATTAAATACCGCTTCAACATCATCAACATCGATTCCTCTGGCAGCTACGTCCGTGGCAACCAGTATATCGGTCTTTCCGTTGCGGAAGCTGTTCATGACGCGGTCTCTCTGCATCTGTTTCAGATCTCCATGAAGTCCCTCGGCAAAATATCCTCTGCCCTGAAGATTACTGGTCAGTTCATCTACCTGCTTCTTCGTATTACAGAAGACCAGTGATAATTTCGGGTTATACATATCCAATAGCCTGGACAGTACCTCCTCTTTATTTTTGGGGCTGACCTCATAATAGTATTGCTCAATCTTAGGTACAGTCAGTTCCTTCTTAACAACACGGATCATCTCCGCATTCTTTTGATAGGTTCTCGCTATCTCTAAGATCGGTCCCGGCATGGTGGCAGAAAATAACACGGTCTGCCTCTCGGTCGGCGCATCACTCAGAATTGTCTCAATGTCCTCACGAAAACCCATGTTCAGCATCTCGTCGGCCTCATCAAGGACCACCATCTTTAAGCCATCGAAACGGATGGTTTTTCTTCTCATATGATCCATTACACGTCCCGGTGTACCTATAATAATCTGTACTCCTCCCTTAAGGGAACGAATCTGCTTCGAAATTTCCTGTCCTCCGTATACGGGAAGAATCTTTATTCCATGCAGGAAGGACGCCAGCTTACGGATCTCCTCCGCCACCTGGATCGCAAGCTCTCTGGTGGGGCACAAAACCAGCGCTTGCAGGCTCCTATCCTTCGGGTCCACCAGCTGTAGCAGCGGTATACCAAAGGCCGCTGTTTTGCCCGTACCTGTCTGCGCCTGCCCTACAATATCTTTACCCTGCAGAATTGCAGGGATTGCCTTCACCTGTATCGGTGACATTTCTTCAAAACCCATCTCCTCCACTGCGCGGAGAATTTGGGGGCTTAATTCAATTTCCGTAAATCTGGTTGTTTCCATAATCATATCCTTTCCAATGTCATGTGTGTATATATTTCCCATATCCATGGTTCCTATGTATGATCAACGATACCAAGCGTAACCATATGAAACCTTCTATTGAGCATAAAACAGCTCTTGGTCTGCCTGGACCAAGAGCCGATCAACGTTAATATCTCGATATTTGAAACAGATGCCTTGCGTAGTATATCATTTTCTCGAAATGTTGTCAACAATTAACATATAATTCCGGTTGAACTGTTTGTTAAAGTAAACTATGCCTTGTTAATGTCGGATCCGGAGGGTCTATTTTTTACGTTTTCCTGTGCCACTCTTGCTACCACCGAATTGTCTTTCTGCTCTTTGCCTGGATGTTGTGATTCTGCCAGAGTTGCCGGTCTGCTTTCTGCTATCACTTCTTTTACTGCTTCCTGGGTGATTTCTATTCTCGGTTCCCTTTCTACTCTCTGTCAGCCACTTCCCCTCAGCTCGCTTCCCAACAGCTTCCGAGATTCTTCCCTCCGAAGATTTCCTGACTTGTGTAGGCTTTCTTTGGGTTCGTTTATTGGCTTCTGACGGCTTCCTGCTCTCAGCACGTTTACTTCCGTCTGATAGCTTCCTACTCTCAGCATGTTTATTGCCGTCTGCCCTGCTTCCGCTATCAGCATGTTTATTGCCGTCTGTCCTGCTTCCGCTATCAGTCCACTTCTTTTCCTTAGATAACTGCCTCGGGCGTACCAAGCATTTCTTATCGAATCCAATCAGGTCCGTGCGTCCTGCCTTCGTTAGAGCTTCCACCACCAGGCTATAATTCTTAGGATTCCGATATTGAATCAGGGCTCTCTGCATCGCTTTTTCATGGGGAGACTTCGGAACATATACCTCCTCCATCGTTCTTGGATCCAGACCGGTGTAGTACATGCAGGTAGAGATCGTCGAAGGAGTCGGGTAGAAGTCCTGTACCTGCTCCGGCATGTAGCCCAAATCCCGAAGGTACTCTGCCAGCTTCACTGCCTCACTAAGCGTAGAACCGGGATGGGAAGAGATCAGATAAGGTACTACAAACTGATTCTTACCCAACTTCTCGTTCATCTTCTTGTATTTGGTTTGGAATTCCTCATACACGGAGTTCTCCGGCTTACCCATCAGCGCCAGGACCTTATCGCTGATATGCTCCGGTGCTACCTTCAGCTGTCCGCTGATATGATGCTCACAGAGCTCCTTGAAGAAGGTCTCATCCTTATCCTTGATCAAATAATCATAGCGAATCCCCGACCGGATAAATACCTTCTTTACATTCGGGAGACTTCTTAGCTTCCGAAGCAGCTCCAGGTAATCGGAATGATCTATCTTAAGGCTTTTACAGGGTGTCGGAAACAAGCATTGTTTATTAACACAGGCTCCCTTCGTCAGCTGCTTCTCACAGGCAACATGCCTAAAATTAGCCGTAGGACCGCCGACATCATGGATATACCCTTTGAAGTCCTTGTCCCAGATTAGTTGATTCGCTTCTGCCAGGATCGACTCATGGCTTCTGGTCTGAAGTATTCTTCCCTGATGGAAGGTCAGCGCACAGTAATTACAGCCGCCGTAGCAGCCGCGGTTACTGACAAGACTGAATTTTATCTCCTGTATCGCAGGGATTCCACCTGCTTCCTCATAGATAGGATGATATTCCCTCATATAGGAAAGTGCATATACTCGGTCCATCTCCGCCTGGGTAAGGGGCTTTGCCGGAGGATTTTGGACTACGTATTCCTTCTCCTTATAGCGCTCCACCAATCGTTTCCCCGAGTATGGATCTGTATTGGTATACTGGATATAGAAGCTTCTCGCAAACTCCCTCTTACTGCCGGTAATCTCTTGATAACTGGGAAGCTCTATGGCATCATACACAGATTCCAGGCTGTTCGCCCGGTATACCGTTCCTGCCACATAGGTGATGTCCTTAATAGCTATCCCGCTGTCTAAAGCTTCTGCGATTTCTACTATTGCATGCTCCCCCATACCATAGGAGAGAAGATCTGCCTGTGAATCCAACAGGATGGATCGCTTTACCTTATCACTCCAATAGTCGTAATGTGCCAGTCTTCTTAGACTAGCTTCTATTCCTCCGATAATAATCGGTATGCTTTTAAACTGTTTTCTGATCAGATTACAATAGACAACAGTTGCATGGTCCGGTCGAAGGCCCATCTCTCCACCCGGAGAATACGCATCGGTTTGTCTTCGTCTCTTCGCAACCGAATAATGATTCACCATGGAATCCATATTTCCGCTGCTGACAAGGAACCCGAGCCTGGGCTCGCCCAATACGGAGATACTGTCAGCCTCCCTCCAGTCCGGTTGGGCAATCATACCCACCTTATAGCCGTAGCTTTCCAGCAATCTGCTGATAATTGCCGGACCAAAGGAGGGATGGTCCACATAGGCATCCCCTGTCACGAAGACAAAGTCACATTGTGTCCATCCCCTCTGTACCATAT
>JAEZHX010000205.1 GCA_023436765.1 Bacillota bacterium | reverse complement strand
TTTGTCCGCAAGTTTAAAATGTGGTGTGGCAATATGGAGATAGAGCCTGATTTTGAAGCAATGAATATGACGGAGGAAGCCGGCAGCGTACTTGTAAAGACCTCATCTGACAACAGAGGTGCATTTAAGGATACAGTAGAGCATAAGGTTGGATATTTCGCCTACTACAATAATGATCTATTTGATCAAGGACCGGTCCCACTGCTGATGGGATTTCATGGAGGCGGCGATTCCTCGATGTACCTGACCTTTGTTGCAGGCTGGTATGAAATTGCTCACAGATATGGTTTCCTGTATGTTTCCCTCGAGAATCATCAGAATGTAACAGCCACAGAGGTGGTAGAAGTAATTGAGGAGCTTAAGAAACGCTACAATATAGATGAACATCGCATCTATGCAACAGGATTTTCAATGGGCAGTGGCAAAACATGGGATATGTATCAGGAGTATCCTAACGTTTTTGCTGGACTTGCTCCTGCAAGTGCACTGTTCCCGGTGAAGAATAATCCATTCAGTCCGCCTCTCGGTGACAGATTGAATATGACAGTACCTGTTCCGATTTTCTATTCGGGAGGCGAGAATTCACCGCTGCCTGAATTACCCTTCCAGGCCGATTCAGCGTTGGAAAGGATACAGTATGCTGCTGAGGTCAATAAGTGCAAGGCTAAATTTGACCTGAGCTACGCTGATAAGGACAATTGGGCGGATCCCATATGGGGTGTTTCCGGTGATCGTGTTGAGAAGCTTTATGATGAGACCAGAGGAAGTTATCTGACCATTCATTTCTTTGACAGCGAAGATGGTGTTTGTCGAACCGCATTTGCGAGTGTCAGTGGACAGGTACATGAGTGCAGACATCATACCTGCGAGATTGCATGGAAGTTTATATCGCAGTTTACCAGGTAGGACAATATACAGTTTCATGCAGAGGCAAGCATATTTCTACTGTCTTTTTGTGTTATTTTATGAAATCCTATGTTGTTTTCTATCAGAATGTGTTAAAATAATGACAGAAAATGAGCTAGGGGTGATGACTTGCAGGAGGATAGGAAGGTCAACGAAAACGAGACAGAGAAGAGCGTCAGGGGGAAGGACGCTGCATGGCACAGAAGAAGAATTAAGCGTATGAAGATGGCCATAATCGTGGTTGTCATCCTACTTTTAATATTACCGACAATCTGTTGTATCTATTTGGGATTCAGAGTCAGCCTGCTTCAGAAACAGGTGGAGGGATTAGTAAAAATCCATTTGGAAGAGACAGCTTTGACTTCCGAAGATAGGGAAACGGATGGCAGCTATGCCTATGCTGCTGAACGTAAACCGACTGAGGAGTTGCAGGCTGAGCAATCCGAAGAGGGATCAGGGCTTCAATTGAATAACGGAATAGAAGAACAGGACAACCTGATGGGTCCGGATCCCGGAGAAGAGGCTGTACAGGGTACAGAAGTAATGGAGCAGACGGCTACGGGGTCGGCTCTGCAGACGGGAATACCGGAGGATGATTCTGTGGTTCCCATGAATCCCACAGAGAAGGAAAGCGTTAGCAGTCAAATGACTTCCGGTACATATCCTACAGACGCTACTCAAGATACGGGAGAAGTTTTTGCTGATCCGTCAGGTGATACGACAGATCAGATGGACAGCGAAAAGACGGTAGACATAAAAGAGACTACGGATAAGGAAGCTGAGAATTTGCCAGAAGAAGATGGGATTAAGATAAACAGTACCGGAATCTATGCGGAGAAGAAGGTTTATCTGACCTTTGATGACGGTCCCAGCATCTATACGGATGAGATCCTTGACATTCTTGATGACTATGGTGTAAAAGCCACATTTTTCGTAATTGGTAAGACGGATAAGGAATCGAAGCGGCTTTACCGTAAAATCATTGAGAATGGGCATACGTTGGGGATGCATTCTTATTCCCATGTCTATAAACAGATCTATAATTCTGCAGAAGATTTTGATAAGGACTTTACAAAACTATGGAAATTGTTATATGATACTACTGGGTACATGCCTACGATTTACCGTTTTCCGGGTGGTAGCGGCAATATGGTCAATCAGCATGGCATGGAAGAATTCATACGGTATCTGAAGGATAAATCGATCGTTTATTATGACTGGAATGTGGACAACGGTGATGCTACCGGAACTGAATTCACAAAAGAGCAATTGTCTGAAAATATTTTGAAGGGTGTAGCCGTAAAGAATAGATCCATCGTATTATTACATGATACACAGGGGAAACGGGCGACAGTGGATTCCCTTCCGGCTGTACTTGAAGCCTTACTCTCCGGAGGGGCTGAGGTGCTGCCATTGACTGAGGAGGTTGCACCCATTCAACAGATAAGGGCTGAGAATGTGAAATAATCCATTACATAGGGAGGTAATACGCTGATGAGCTTTTTTAAGGAATTTAAGGAGGACTTGTCCCAGGCAATGAATGAACTAATTCCGGAGGAATTACATTCGGAGGAATTACATTCGGAGGAAGATACCGAGGAGCAGATTGTGAATACATTAGAGGCCGATGATGCTGCACAGGCATCGGACAATGAGAAAATGCTGGAGCTGATTGACGAGTTTACAAGCGAAGAGACCCCGTCAGAAGAAATTTTGACAGAGAAAGAACAGCCTGAGGATGATACGGAAGAAACAGAAGATAATATATCATTAGAAATTATTGAAGAAGAGGGCGATGATATGGATGAGAATATCGATTTAGAGTTATTGGATGTTTTAAATGCTGAGGAAGAGGCAGTACCTCAGGAGGAGATCAAGGAAAAGGCTGCTCCGAAGCTTAAGGCGGCTGCTGTAGTAAGTGATGATGAAATTACTGTAATCTCCAAGGGTACTACAATTAACGGAAGCATCTCATCAGAGGGCTCTCTGGATATTATGGGAAGTATTACCGGAGACATTGAATGTCTCGGCAAATTATCCATCACCGGTAAGGTGAACGGCAACTCCTCCGCAGCGGAGGTGTATGTTAATACTGAGCGTATGGAAGGCTGTATCAATAGTGAGGGCAGTGTTAAGATCGGACTGGGTACTGTTGTGATCGGTGACATCATCGCTACCTCCGGGGTCATTGCAGGTGCCGTAAAGGGTGAGATTGATGTCAACGGACCTATCGTAATTGACTCAACGGCGATCATTAAGGGCAATATCAAGGCAAAATCTGTACAGATCAATAACGGTGCAGTCATTGAAGGCTTCTGTTCCTTAAGCTACTCCGCAGTGGATGTGGACAATATTTTTGAATAGATTTTATCGTTCTATTCATAACATCGGATGAAGCGCTTGCCAATTCATCCTGCATGTGATACATTATGTTCCGGATAGTTTAAGAACTAGTAAGCTGGAGGCATACGTAAATGAAAGAATTTAAACGGGTATTATTGAAATTAAGCGGAGAAGCTTTGGCCGGGGATAAGAGAACCGGTTTTGACGAGGCCACCTGTATCAGTGTTGCCAGGCAGGTAAAGCAGCTGGTGGATCAGGGGATAGAGGTCAGCATCGTCACCGGTGGGGGTAATTTCTGGAGAGGACGGACCAGTGAAACCATTGACCGCACGAAGGCGGATCAGATTGGAATGCTGGCGACCGTTATGAATTGCATCTATGTATCTGAAATCTTCCGGTATGTGGGGATTCCTACCGAGGTATTCACTCCCTTTTCCGTTGGCAGCATGACGAAGCTCTTCTCAAAGGATGAGGTTATCAGCTGCTTGAAGAAGGGTGGAGTGGCATTCTTAGCCGGAGGAACCGGACACCCGTATTTTACCACAGATACTCCAACAGCGCTCAGAGCTGCAGAGCTGGACTGTGATATTATCTTAATGGCAAGAAACATTGACGGAGTGTATGACTGTGATCCGAAGCAGAATAAGGATGCGAAGAAATTCGATGTGATCCCGATGCAGCAGGTACTGGATCAGAAGCTGGGTATTATTGATCTGACAGCTACCGTACTCTGTCTGGAGAATAAGATACCTGTCCTGCTGTTCGGACTTTGCGAGGAGAACAGCATTGTGAAGGCAGCAATGGGACAATCAAACGGGACAACAATCACCGTATAAAAGAGAATACAATATTACGGCTTTCGCCGAGACTAAATACGAATTGGAGGGATCCTGAATGGATGCTAGATTAGATCAATTTTACCAGAAAATGGGGAAGTCATTGGATACCTTAAAAGAAGAATATTCCACAATCCGTGCAGGAAGGGCTAATCCACATCTTCTTGATAAGCTAAGGGTAGATTATTATGGACAACCTTCTTCCCTGCAAGCAGTTGCCAACATCTCCGTACCCGAGGCAAGAGTAATCCAGATTCAACCCTGGGAAAGTAAATTAATTAAGGATATCGAGAAGGCGATTATGGCTTCTGACTTAGGGCTTACACCGAGTAATGACGGAAGGGTGATCCGTCTGGTATTTCCTGAGCTTACTGAGGAGAGAAGAAGAGATCTGGTGAAGGATGTTAAGAAGAAGTCAGAAAATGCGAAGGTTGCGATCAGAAATATCAGAAGAGATGCAAATGAATTATTCAAGAAGCAGAACAAAGCCAGTGAGATTTCCGAGGATGAATTCAAGCACCTGGAGGATGAGTGTCAGAAGCTCACAGATCGTTTTATCGTAGAGATTGATAAGCTCATGGAGGAAAAGTCCAAAGAGATCCTTACGGTATAATTCCTTTAAGTCTAAGCAATACCTACAAGTTAATCAGGGGTGTCCGCAAAAGGGATTTAATTGGGAAAAGACCTTTTGGGACACTCTTCTTTTAAACTAAGAAATACGCAGAGAAACTCATGGTGCGGTTTTAGTTCATAGTGGAGAATATTATGCAGGAGAATGAGTTGAATATTCCGAGGCATGTTGCTATTATACTGGACGGCAACGGCAGGTGGGCAAAGAAAAGAAAGATGCCCAGAAATTACGGACATACCCAGGGCAGCAAGGCCGTAGAGAAAATATGTGAAGATGCATATCATATGGGAATTGAATACCTGACTGTATATGCTTTTTCGACGGAGAACTGGAGGCGTCCGAAGGAAGAAGTGGATGCCTTGATGAAGCTTCTTGGAAATTACCTTGAAACCAGTATCAAGACCAGCGCCAAGAACAATATGAAGGTGCGTATCCTTGGAGATACCTCTGTGCTTTCCGAGGGAATCAGAAGAAGCATAGATGAGCTTGAGAAAGCTTCCGCTAACAATACCGGACTTAATTTCCAGGTAGCGATCAACTACGGAAGCAGGGATGAGATCCTGAGAGCCGTGAAAGCAATCTCCCGTGAAGTGAAAGAGGGGGCGCTTACCGCGGAGGAGATCGATGAAGAGCTATTTAACAGATTTCTGGATACCAGGGATATTCCGGAGCCAGATTTACTGATTCGTACCAGTGGAGAACAGAGACTTTCCAATTTCTTATTGTGGCAATGTGCCTATACGGAGCTTTATTTTACTGATGTACTATGGCCGGATTTTAATAAGATAGAATTAAAGAAGGCAGTGGAATATTATAGTAGCAGAAAGAGAAAATTCGGCGCTATTTCATAGATAAGTGCCCTGAAGGAGGTTATACTATGTTTATGGTAAGGCTACGCAGCAGTGTAATCGTGCTGACCTTGACGATTTTGTTCGTTGTTCTGGGCGCCGAGGCACTCTTTGCTGCTATGGGAATTATTTCACTGATCGGTATGATGGAGCTATACCGGATCTTAAAGATCCATAAGACCTTGCTTGGAGTATTAGGCTATCTTGCAGGAATATCCTATTATCTGCTTCTGTATTTTGATTTGAAGGAGCATTTTTTGATGATGTTCATCCTGTTCCTTCTAATATTAATGATTTGTTACGTTCTGCAGTTTCCAAGATATAATACGGAGCAGGTATCTATTGCTTTCTTAGGACTGTTTTATGTCAGTGTAATGCTGTCCTACATATATCAGGTAAGGATTCTGGAGGACGGAGCATGGATTGTATGGTTGATATTTATCGGAGCCTGGGGATCTGATACCTGTGCTTACTGTGTCGGTATGCTGATTGGAAAGCATAAGGTAACACCGAAGCTGAGCCCGAAAAAATCCCTGGAGGGATGTATCGGCGGGGTACTGGGAGCAGCCCTAATCGGCTTCCTGTATGCAACGGTAGTACGTTCCTATCTGACCGGAATCAATCAGCCGCAGGTGCTGTTTGCAGTGATTGGTGCCGCATCCAGTGTGATTTCACAGATCGGGGACCTGGCTGCCTCAGCGATCAAGAGAAACCATGAGATCAAGGACTATAGCAAACTGATACCCGGACATGGCGGTATTCTGGACCGTTTTGACAGTATTATCTTTACCGCACCGATTGTTTATTATCTGACTGTTATGTTCGGTAACGGTCTGTTCTAGAGCTGGAGGTTAATGCATATGAAGAAAATTGCGGTACTAGGTTCCACCGGTTCCATCGGAACCCAGACGCTGGATATCGCCAGAGAGCACCCGGAGCTTCAGGTAACTGCATTGGTTGCCGGAAGTAATACGGAACTTTTAGAGAAGCAGATCAGGGAATTTAAGCCCGGATTGGCCTGTGTATATGAGGAAGAGAAGGCTTTGGCCTTAAGATCCAGGGTAAAGGATTTGCCGGTTAAGATACTCTCCGATATGGAGGGAATTATCGCCTGCGCGACAGCCGCTGAAACAGAGACTGTTGTCACCGCCATGGTAGGAATGATTGGAATTCTTCCCACCATTGAAGCGATCAAGGCAGGTAAGAATATTGCTCTAGCAAATAAGGAAACCTTAGTGACGGCAGGGCATATTATTATGCCCTTGATTAAGAAGAAGAACGTGGAGCTGCTGCCTGTCGACAGTGAGCATTCAGCGATCTTCCAAGCTCTTAACGGCGAAAAGAAGAGAGATGTACATCAGCTACTGCTGACTGCCTCCGGAGGACCCTTCCGCGGGAAGCAGCTTTCGGAGTTGAGGAATATGACTCCCTCGGATGCACTGAAGCATCCAAACTGGTCGATGGGAAGGAAGATTACGATAGATTCTGCTACAATGATAAATAAAGGTCTGGAGGTAATGGAAGCCCGTTGGCTCTTCGATATCCCGATTGACCGAATCCGTGTACTCGTCCATCCTCAGAGCATCATCCATTCCATGGTCGAATATGTGGATGGCAGCATTCTGGCGCAGATGGGTATCCCGGATATGCGCCTTCCGATCCAGTATGCATTATTTTACCCTGATAGAATGGAATTGTCGCAGGGAGAAAGAGTGGACTTTGTAAAACTGAAGCAGCTGACCTTCGAAGAGCCGGATATGGACACCTTCTTCGGACTTAGGCTGGGTATGGAAGCCGGTAGGATTGGCGGCAGTATGCCAACAGTCTATAATGCCGCCAATGAATGGGCAGTAGCAAGCTTCCTGGAAGGAAGCATCAGCTTCTTAGATATTCCTGCCTTGATTGGGGAAGCGATGAAGCATCATCAGCTGATGAAGGAACCTACTTTAAATGACATTCTTAATACAGAGACTGAGACATATGATTTTATAAAAGAACTTACCCGATCCGGTAATTGAAAGGACTATAAACATGAACATTTTGGTTGCGATACTGCTGTTAGGATTTATCATCATCATTCATGAGTTGGGGCATTTTCTCCTAGCGAAGAAGAACGGTATCACCGTGACAGAGTTTTCTGTAGGTATGGGACCGAGAATCGCAAGCTTCGTTAAAAACGGAACCAGATACTCCCTGAAGCTGTTACCCTTCGGCGGTTCCTGCATGATGCTGGGAGAAGACGACACGGTCGAGGACGAGGGAGCTTTCCATAAGAAAAGCGTGTGGGCTAGATTCTCCGTTATATTTGCAGGAGCCTTTTTTAATTTTATTCTTGCCTTCGTGCTTGCTTTAATCGTAACAGGCTCCACAGGCGTAGATTATCCCGATATCACCGGAACAGGGAAAGGATCTCCTGCGGAAGCCGCCGGGTTGAAGGAAGGGGATAGAATCACAAAAATTAACGGCAGGAAGGTTCACTTCAGCCGTGAAGTTGATTTATATTTTATGTTCCATCCCTTGTCGGATAAGGAGGTCCGGATCACCTATCAGAGAGAGGGGGAAAAAGGCACCTCTACCACCAGCCTAATTCCGGAAATGATATCGGAATACAGACTGGGGATCCAGTATGGCATTACAGATACGGCTGAGATTCAGTTGATTGATAAGAGCTTCCCGTTAGGAGAACAGGGCGTTGTTGCCGGAGATATCATCACAAAGGTTGATGGAACTGAAATTAACGGTGGTCAGGAGCTTAGTGATTATTTTGATCTGCATCCCTTAAACGGTCAACCGGTGACAGTCACTATTCTCCATGAGGGTACTGAAAGGGATATCTCCGTGACTCCGAAGCTGGTGGAGTATTATGTGCATGGAATGCAGGTGAATTACAGAAGCATAAAGGTATCTCCTCTGCAGACAGTGAAAAACAGCTTCTATGAGCTTAAATTCTATGTAAATTATGCAATTGAAAGCCTTGGCTATCTGATCACAGGTAAGGCAAGCGTAAAGGAGATCTCCGGACCTGTCGGAATCGTCAATATGGTAGGAGAGATCGTGGATGAGGCCTCTAAACAGGGGTTCAGCGCAGTATTCCTGTCCTTAGCCGGCTTCTGTATTCTGATCAGTACTAATCTGGGTGTTATGAACCTATTGCCGCTTCCGGCTCTGGATGGAGGACGTCTGGTATTCTTGCTGATTGAAGCAGTCAGAGGGAAACCCGTTCCGAAGGAAAAGGAAGCTCTGGTGCATTTTGTAGGAATGGCATTGCTGATGTTATTGATGGTATTTGTGCTATTTAATGACATCAGAAATATATTTGCGGGATAAGTGCAGACCATGAAATTTGTTTGATTGTCATGTCACTGTAGGGATGAGTCAGTTCTGGGAAGAGAAAGAAGAGATTAAGATGTATCGTGAGCATACAAAAGTAATTAAGATAGGAAACAAAGTGATTGGCGGTGGGAATCCGATCCTAATTCAGTCCATGACGAATACCAGGACGGAGGACGTGAAGGCTACCGTAGAGCAGATAGAGAGACTTACCAAGGCAGGCTGTGAAATCATCCGATGTGCAGTGCCAAGTAAGGAAGCAGCAGCTGCCTTTTCAGAAATAAAGAAAAATATCAGGATTCCACTGGTTGCGGATATCCATTTCGATTATCGGCTCGCCATCGCTGCGATGGAAAATGGGGCAGATAAGATCAGAATTAATCCCGGCAATATCGGCAGTGTGGAGAAGCTGAAGGCGGTTGTTGATGTGGCCAAGGAGAGAAATATCCCGATCCGGGTCGGTGTTAACAGCGGCTCCCTGGAGAAGGAGATTATCGCGAAATACGGTCATGTTACTGCTGAGGGTCTCGTGGAGAGTGCCCTGGATAAGGTGAAGCGGATTGAGGATATGGGGCATGAGCAGCTGGTCATCAGTATCAAGTCCTCCGATGTCATGATGTGCATAAAAGCCCATGAGCTGATAGCGAAGCAGACGGATTACCCCCTACATGTGGGAATTACAGAGGCAGGAACAGTAAATGCCGGTAATATTAAATCATCCCTTGGTCTCGGAGTGATTCTATATCAGGGAATCGGTGATACGATCCGCGTCTCCCTGACCGGAGATCCCGTGGAGGAGATTAAGTCTGCCAAACTGATCCTAAAAACCCTGGGCTTAAGAACAGGAGGCATCGAGGTGGTGTCCTGTCCGACCTGCGGAAGAACGCAAATCGATTTGATTAAGCTCGCAACAGAGGTGGAAGAGATGGTTTCTGACATCGATCTGGATATCAAGGTTGCTGTCATGGGCTGTGCTGTCAACGGGCCAGGAGAAGCCAGAGAAGCGGATATCGGAGTTGCAGGGGGCATAGGAGAAGGCCTTCTGATCAAAAAGGGTGAAATCATTCGGAAGGTGCCGGAGGAGGAGCTGCTTTCCACACTTCGGGAGGAGCTTTTGCATTGGAATAAGAGCTAGTTAATTTTAGGCATTTATAAGAGCTGCTGCAAAACAAGGAGCGAGGTAAGAAATTACCAAAAGCTAAGTTTTTCGGCAGCTTTATCAATTGATACAGCACATTTTCACTTTGAGCATAGAGATCCTGTTGCTTTAAGTTGGTTATTTCTTTTTGAAGCGATACGCGATATAATAAAGGATAAGGAAAGAATCACAGAAGATGTCTGTGCAGACAGATCAAGAATAGGGGACTACACATGTTATTCTTTGAAGCGTTTGACCAATTAACTGCGGATGGTGAGCTGAGGAAGCTGTTTGAAGAGACTGAGGTCCTTAAGGTCCTCGCCTCTAAGGAAACCAGGAATATCTATATTTGCTTTCGGAGTAACCGCCTGATCAGCAGACAGCAGATCAGGAGGATGGAGGAGCTGATCAACCGGCAGTTGTTTAGGACTACCGGCAATAATGCAATTTTGAAGCCGCAGTTTCAGCTGTCCGCCCAATACAACCTAGAAAAGCTGTATCCGATATACCGGGAAAGTATTCTTGCGGAGCTGTCGGAGCAAAGCATCGTGGTCTATCATTTGTTATCGAAAGCTGAAGTGACAGTGGAGGACCTGAAGATACATATTAAGGTGACGGATAGCTGTGTCACCAGAGAAAAGATGCCTGCTTTAAAGGATTTTATTGAAACTCTGTTCGAGGAACGGTTCCAGTATACGGCCAGAGTTGAGATTGAATATAGTATACCCAAGGAACAGGAGAAGAACCGGACAGGGAAGAAGGGTTCTGCTTATGAATCCTATGGTGAGGAAAATATCCATGGCTCCGCTCAGGAAGGAGCTCCGGGTTATGCCGGGGATAACCTTGATCAATCGAGCTGGGATGCCTATCAGAACGGTTATGATGCCGGGGATGCAGAGGAAATAGCAGCTGCCGGTATGCCGGGGAATGGCTTGCCCGTTGCGACAGTGACAGGGGCAGCAAAAGCTGAAGATGGAAGTATTCCTGCTGAGAGCAGGAATGGTGCAATGGGAAGTATAGCAGCAGAGAAAGGGAATGGTCCAACTGGGGGTTCTATGACTGTAGAAAACAGTAAGAGCACTCAGGAGAAGACCCAGGCGAAGCAGGCTGGGAATACCAAGGGTGGTTCAGGCAGCACCAAAGGGAGTCAGGGAAAGAAAAAGAGTGTTTATGATAAGGGTAAGGGTAGCTTTCGGAAGCTGCCAAGCGATCCCTCCGTCGTCTATGGCAGGAATTTTGACGGGAATGCCATGCATATCTGTGATATCATCGGTGAGATCGGTGAGGTGGTTATCCGTGGGAAGCTGATTAAGCCCGATACCAGAAATATCGGAAATGAGAAGAGTATCATTACCTTTGTTATCACCGATTTTACAGATTCCATCAAGGTGAAGCTCTTTGCCAAGACCCTTGAAGTGGATGAAATCATAGGTGCACTTAAGCCCGGTGGCTTCTTTCTTCTAAAGGGTATTGCCCAACTGGATACCTATGAGCGTGAGATCACAATCGGATCTGTAGTCGGAATCAAAACAATCAGCGATTTCACCTCTGCGAGAGTGGACCTGGCTCAGAGGAAGAGGGTGGAGCTCCATGCTCATACCCTGATGAGCGATATGGATGCCGTGGTGGATGTGAAGAGGCTGGTCAAGCGTGCCTTCCAATGGGGACATTCGGCAGTAGCTGTGACTGATCACGGAGTCGTCCAGTCCTTTCCCGAGGCGAATCATACCCTCAACCCGAAGGATTATACAGACGAAGAGGAACAGAAGAGAGCAAAGAACTTTAAAATAATCTATGGAATGGAAGCCTATCTGGTGGATGATATCAAGGAGGTTGTGACAGATGGCAAAGGCCAAAGCCTTAATAGCAGCTTTGTCGTATTCGATATCGAAACCACCGGCTTCAGCCGAAATAAGGATAAAATCATTGAGATCGGCGCTGTGAAGATCATCGGTGGTGAAGTGATTGACAGGTACAGTACCTTTCTGAACCCGGAGGTACCGATCCCCTACGAGATTGAGCAGCTGACCGGAATCCGGGATGACATGGTAATTGGCGCACCCAGGGTGGAGACCGTACTGCCTGATTTTTTGGATTTCTGTGAGGGTTGTACGATGGTTGCCCATAATGCGTCCTTTGATATGGGCTTTATCCGTGCAAATGCAGCAAGACTGGGTCTGAAGGCGGACCATACGGTGATCGATACGGTAGGGCTGGCCAGAATCCTGTTGCCCGATCTGAGCCGCTATAAGCTGAATATTGTGGCGAAAGCCTTGGATATCTCCCTGGAGAACCATCATAGGGCAGTGGATGATGCCGGTGCAACCGCAGAGATATTCCTAAAGCTGTCCGAGATGCTGAAGGAGAAGGGTGTTAAGACAGTGGATGAGATCGATAAGCTGGGCAAGCTCTCAGCCGAGGCGATCCGCAAACTCCCTGCTTATCATGCTATTTTACTGGCGCAGAATGATATCGGAAGAGTAAACCTGTATAAGATGGTGTCGTTGTCCCATATAGAATACTATAACAAGAGGCCTAAGGTACCGAAGAGCCTGTTGATGGAATGCAGGGAGGGAATTATCGTCGGCTCTGCCTGTGAGGCGGGAGAGATTTACCGGGCGGTACTGGCAAATCAAACCCATGAGCAGATAGCGAGACTGGTAAATTTTTATGACTACCTGGAGATACAGCCACTGGGGAATAATGAGTTCCTGATCCGCAGTGACAGGAGCGAAGACAAGGACATCAACACGAAGGAAGACCTGATTGCGATTAATAAGAAAATAATAGCACTTGGGGAAGAGTATAACAAACCGGTCGTGGCTACCTGTGACGTTCATTTCCTTGATCCGGAGGATGAGGTATACCGCAGAATTATTCTGGCCGGCAAGGGCTTTAAGGATGCGGACAACCAGGCCCCGCTCTATTTCAGGACCACAGAGGAGATGCTGGAGGAATTCGCATACCTTGGGAAGGAGAAGGCGGAGGAGGTCGTCATCACAAATACCAATCTGATCGCTGATCGGATCGAGAAGATCTCACCGGTACGTCCCGATAAATGCCCGCCGGTATTGCCAAACTCCGAGGAAAACCTTAGAAATATCTGTTATGAGAAGGCCCATTCCATGTATGGAGAGGTTCTTCCCCAGCCGGTTGAAGCCAGATTGGAGCATGAGCTTAAGTCCATCATCAATAACGGCTTTGCCGTAATGTATATCATTGCACAGAAGCTGGTTTGGAAATCCAATGAGGACGGATATCTGGTAGGCTCCAGAGGCTCCGTCGGTTCCTCCTTCGTAGCCACGATGGCGGGTATCACCGAGGTTAACCCCTTGGCTCCTCATTATTACTGCACAGAGCGCCATTATGCTGATTTTGATTCGGAGGAGGTTAAGAGCTTTGCCGGTCGTTCAGGCTGTGATATGCCGGATAAGAATTGTCCGGTCTGCGGTAAGCCGCTGATGAAGGATGGTCATGATATCCCCTTTGAAACCTTCTTAGGCTTCTATGGTGATAAGGAGCCGGATATTGACTTAAATTTCTCCGGTGAATATCAGAGTAAAGCTCACGATTATACCGAGGTACTGTTCGGTAAGGGGCATACCTTCCGGGCAGGAACAATCGGTACTCTGGCGGATAAGACGGCCTATGGCTATGTGAAGAATTATTTTGAAGAACGTGGTATTCATAAGAGAAATGTGGAGATTGACCGTCTGGTACAGGGCTGTGTCGGGGTCAGAAGAACGACCGGACAGCACCCCGGAGGTATCGTTGTTCTTCCCCATGGGGAGAATATCTATTCCTTCACTCCGGTTCAGAGACCGGCAAATGATATGACCAGCACCACTACCACCACCCATTTCGATTATCACTCGATCGACCATAACCTGCTAAAGCTTGATATCCTCGGCCATGATGATCCGACCATGATCCGAATGCTGGAGGATCTGACAGGCCTTGATGCGAAGCAGATCCGCCTCGATGACGCGAAGGTTATGTCCTTGTTTCATGATACCACTGCCTTAGGGATCACACCGAAGGAGCTGGACGGCTGTGACCTGGGGTGCCTGGGTATCCCGGAGTTCGGTACGGACTTTGTTATGCAGATGGTGAAGGAGGCGAAGCCGAAATCCTTCTCCGACCTGGTCCGCATCTCCGGCTTATCCCATGGTACGGATGTTTGGCTGAATAATGCCCAGACCCTGATCAAGGAAGGAACCTGTACCCTGTCCACTGCCATCTGTACCAGAGATGACATCATGATTTATCTGATTCAGACCGGTGTGGAGGCAGGCCTGTCCTTCAAGATCATGGAGAGTGTCCGTAAGGGTAAGGGGCTGACTCCTGACTGGGAGAAGGCCATGCTGGAGGCGGGAGTACCGGAGTGGTACATCCGTTCCTGTAAGCAAATCAAGTACATGTTCCCGAAAGCCCATGCGGCTGCCTATGTAATGATGGCATACCGTATCGCTTACTTTAAGGTATATTATCCATTGGCTTATTATGCGGCTTATTTCTCCATTCGTGCCTCTGCCTTCAACTATGAGCTGATGTGCCTTGGAAAGGATCGTCTGGAGATGAATATGGCCGATTATAAGAAGAGGATGAATACGCTGACGAATAAGGAACAGGATACCTATAAGGATATGCGTATCGTTCAAGAGATGTACGCCAGGGGCTTTAGCTTCCTGCCAATCGACATATTTACGGCGAAGGCCCATCATTTCCAGATTATTGGAGAGAAGCTGATGCCTGCCTTAAGTACGATTGACGGACTGGGAGATAAGGCAGCAGACGGAGTGGTGGAAGCTGCGAAGCAGGGGATATTCCTGTCCAGAGATGATTTCAAGGTACGCTGTAAGGTTAGTTCTACAGTTGTCGATAATATGGCAAAGCTGGGACTCTTAGGCGACCTGCCACAGTCGAACCAGATGTCGCTGCTGGATTTCCTATAGGACAATTTGTATTAATACAATCAATCTCCTTGATTTTAAACCGCACGAAGAAGATGATCGCTTTTTTTGTTGCTTTTTACTATAAACAGGAGCAGATTTACAAACTGTTTTAATTGGTTTAACAATTCAGCAAATTATTTAAAATAATGCTTGCTTTTTTCTTAAGGATAGTATAATATAAATATTGTCCTTAAGACATGGCGCGTTGGTCAAGCGGTTAAGACGCCGCCCTCTCACGGCGGAAACAGGGGTTCGATTCCCCTACGCGCTGCTCATAAAATCCAAAATTGCTTAGCAATTTTGGATTTTTTT
>JAEZHX010000015.1 GCA_023436765.1 Bacillota bacterium | reverse complement strand
AGATAAAGGCCGGCAGGATCGGACATGCCTATCTGTTTACGGGGACCAGGGGAACCGGTAAGACGACCGTGGCTAAGCTGTTAGCCAAGGTCGTTAATTGTGAGAACCCGGTGGACGGCAATCCCTGCAATGAATGCAGGATGTGCAAGGGTATATCGGCACAGACCTCGATGAATGTCATTGAGATCGATGCCGCCTCCAATAACGGTGTTGACAATGTGCGTGAAATCGTGGATGAGGTCAGGTATTCTCCGACCGAAGGTAAGTATAAGGTGTATATCATCGACGAGGTGCATATGCTTTCTACGGGAGCGTTTAACGCTCTGCTGAAAACAATTGAGGAACCACCGTCCTATGTTATCTTCATCCTCGCTACCACAGAGGTTCATAAGATTCCGGTTACCATACTTTCCAGGTGCCAGAGGTATGATTTTAAGCGAATCACGATAGATACCATAGCTGCGCGGATGGCGGAGCTGATGGAAGCGGAGAAGATTGAGGTGGAGGAGAAAGCCCTCCGGTATGTAGCCAGAGTAGCTGACGGGTCCCTACGTGATGGACTAAGCCTGCTGGATCAATGTATCTCCTTCTATTTGGGTAAGAAGATCACCTATGATAATGTCCTTGAGGTGCTGGGTGCTGTAGATACAGAGGTTTTTTCAAAGCTCTTGGACAGTATCCGTAAGTCTGATGTGTCCTCCTGTATTCAGGTACTGGAGGAAATAGAGAGCGGCGGACGGGAGCTAGGCCAGTTTACGGTAGATTTCATCTGGTACCTAAGAAACCTGCTTCTCCTTAAGACGACAGAGGGAGTCTCTGAGATCATAACGGAGATCTCCACAGAAAACCTGATGCAGCTGAAGAAGGAAGCCGGCATGATAGAGGAACAGACCCTTATGCGTTATATCAGGGTGTTCTCCGAGCTATCCAACCAGATCCGTTATGCGGCGAGAAAGAGAGTTCTGATCGAGATCGGGATCATCAAGCTGTGTAAGCCCGAGATGGAGCAGAACTACGATTCCCTGCTCGAGAGGATGAAGCAGCTGGAGGAGAAGCTGGAGAACGGAGCCTTTACGGCAGCTCCCTCACAACATAATACAGCTGAGAATAAAGCCAAGGTTCAGAAGCAGCAGGTCGTTCTTCCGGAGGCATTGCCGGAGGATGTGAAGGAGGCAGCGAACAACTGGAAGGGTATCGTTTCCCAGGTTGCCAGGAAAGCACCGGCGTTAGGCTCGGTATTAGCCGGCGCAACCTTAAGCATTGATGGGGGTCAGAGTCTTCTGATTGTCGTAACCAATGAACTGGATAAGGATATCATCGACAGGGAACCTCATATGCTGCTCATCAAGGATACGATCGCAAATCTGATCCGCAAGCAGGTCCAGATCAATACGAAATACCTGGACAAGGAGAAGGAACGGATGGAGGATGTTCCTGATCTTACAAAACTGATTAAGATGCCCATCCAGTACGAATAAGAAACGTACTGTTATATGATAGTAAACATTAATATAATATTGATATAGGAATAGTGAAAGGAGCATAACAAGATGGCTAAGAGAGGTGGATTTCCGGGCGGCGGTTTACCGGGAAATATGAATAATTTAATGAAACAGGCACAACGGATGCAGAAGCAAATGGAGGATAAGACCAAGGAACTTGAGGAGAAGACCTGGGAAGCAAGTGCAGGTGGCGGAGCAGTAACGGTCGTGGTTTCCGGCAAGAAGGAGATTACATCCGTTAAGCTCTCTAAGGAAGTGGTTGATCCCGATGATATAGAGATGCTGGAGGATCTGATCGTAGCAGCAGCGAATGAGGCACTGAGGAAGATGGAGGAGGAATCCTCCGAAGCAATGGGATCCATTACAGGTGGACTAAGCGGAATGGGTGGCCTTGGAGGATTTCCGTTCTAATGGATTATTACAGCAGTCAGATTAGCAAGTTAATAGAGGAGCTGTCCAGACTTCCGGGCATAGGTGTTAAGACGGCCCAGAGGCTTGCTTTTCATATCATTAATATGCCGGAGGAACAGGTAACTGCTTTATCGGGCTCCATCGTTGAGGCGAAGCGGAACATCCGCTATTGTGCGGAATGCTTAACTCTCACGGATAAGGAGCTGTGCCCGATCTGCTCTTCGCCCGGCAGGAATAAGCACCAGATCATGGTAGTTGAGAATCCGAGAGATCTGGCGGCCTATGAGAAGACCGGCAAGTATGAAGGAGTATACCATGTCCTGCACGGGGCAATCTCCCCGATGCTCGGCATTGGTCCTGCCGATATTAAGCTGAAGGAGCTGATGCTTCGCCTGCAGGGAGATGTGGAAGAGGTCATCATCGCAACGAATTCCAGTCTGGAAGGGGAAGCAACCGCGATGTACTTAAGCAAGCTGATCAAACCGGCAGGCATCAGGGTAAGCCGGATAGCCAGCGGGATCCCTGTCGGCGGTGACCTGGAATATATCGATGAAGTAACACTGCTCCGTGCCTTTGAGGGCAGGGTGGAGCTGTAAATTGCATACAAAACGAATCGGAAAGGTATAATTATCTTTCCGATTTTTGTTTATTTATATTGAAATTTTCACAATTTTTGTGTATAGTAATACATATTACCATAACTGTAAAGTAAAGGAATGCCGAAGTAATAATATTTATTAAATGCTTAATTTGTGATTTCAAATTTACAACACTTACCCTACATAGGAGGAATTCATGCAACGACTTAAAAAGTACCGTAAGCTGAAAGTAAACAGCATCAAGACAAGGTTGATATTGATTTTTATGGTAATTACTCTATTGTCATCCATATCATTGGGAGCGATTTCCCTACAGAAGGCCAGCTCTTCACTAACGAGTGAGTCGGAGAAGGCCCTGATTACGATGGCAGCGGAAGGCGCGAAATACACCTTCAGTCAACTTGAGCAACAAATGCAAATGTTGAAAGTGATGACTTTAAATGAAGATATCACTAGCATGGACTGGGAGCGACAGCAGCCGATGCTGAAGTTATTTCGGTCGGGAACGGGTTTTTTAGATCTCGCAGTTGTTAGCCCAGATGGAGTCGCACGGTATTCCAATGGAGACACCGCTGACTTAAGTGATCGCGATTATATTAAGAAAGCCTTGGACGGTGAGACGAATGTGTCCGACCTGATAATCAGTAAGGTAACCAATACAATAGTTATAATGTACGCAACTCCGATTAAGCAGGAGGGTAAGGTCGTTGGAGTTTTAATCGGACGCCGGGATGGCAATACCCTCACTAATATAGTCAATGATATCGCTTATGGTAATAAGGGATATAGTTTTATAATAAACACCTCCGGTGTTATCGTAGCCCATCCGGAAAAAGAAAAGGTAACGAACCAGTTTAACCCTTTTGAGGAAGTGAAAAAGGATAAGAGCTACAGCTCACTTGCAGCTTTATTCCAGAAGGCAATTGATGAGAAGACTGGCGACGACAGCTATACATACAATGGAATAGAAAAATATGCTGGCTTTGCACCGATTGCGGAAAGCAACTGGATCTTTTTTATCGCTGCAGAGAAAACCGAGGTCCTTGCGGCTATTCCTGCTATTCGTAATGCAATTACACTTATAACAGGCATCATATTATTATTAAGTATCATTCTGGTTTATATTATCGGAAGTAATCTGACAAAACCTATCATTAAAGTAGTGGAACTGTCAAAGGAAATTGCATTGCTAAATATCACAAACAATGTACCTCAGACTTATCTTAATAAAAAGGATGAGGTGGGAGACCTTTCTAAGGCACTTCAGGGGATTACGGAAAGTCTTAGAACAATTATTGAAGAAATATCTGATTCCTCGAATAAGGTTTCAACCGCTTCAAGTGAGCTGACTACTACTTCACAACAGCTAGCAATTTCTGCAGAGGAAGTAGCCTTAACGGTAGGAGAAGTAGCCAATGGTGCTAACGAACAGGCGAAGGATATTGAGAACGGATTTGAGAAGGCAACTGTCCTGGGCGATACGATTGAGAAGGATCAGCAGTATATTAAAGCACTCAATAAAGCAACAAAGAAGGTAACCGACGCGGTTACAGAAGGTTTAGAGGTAATTGAAGAGCTGTCCCAGATTACAGAGGACAATAACACAGCATCCATAGAAGTGCATGAAGTAATTCTTCAGACACATCAAAGCTCCAATAAGATCAGTGAAGCCAGTACCGTGATTTCTTCTATTGCAAAGCAGACGAACCTGTTAGCCCTTAATGCTTCCATTGAAGCTGCGAGAGCAGGGGAAGCCGGAAAAGGCTTTGCGATAGTAGCTGAGGAGATCAGGAAGCTGGCGGAGATGTCTTCTGCATCGACCAAAGAGATTGATCAGATTGTTGGGGAGCTCCAGGGAAATTCCCAAAATGCTATGGACACCATCAAGAAAGTAACAGCAATCACCGTAAGGCAGACAGAAAGTGTGGAGAAAACCAAAGAAAAGTATCAGTTAATTACTAGGGCTATGGAAAAAGCAGAACAGGCTGTTCTCCAGATGAATGCATCAGGGGAAGAGATGGAGAAGATGAAGACAGAGATCTTATCTACTCTGGAGAATCTGTCTGCAATTGCCGAAGAAAACTCAGCCTCCACAGAAGAAATGTCAGCCTCAATAGAAGAGCAGTCTGCTTCCGTGGAAGAGATGGCAAGTGCCAGTGAAGGACTGACAGAGATGGCGAAGCAATTGAAACGGATTATTGACAGGTTCCAGGTATAAGCAGGAAGCTTCTCTCCGACAGTCATAAACTAATAATCAATAAAATATAAACTAAAAAAAGCCAGGTAGCAATACCTGGCTTTTCCATAGGTGCGCCCGGCTGCGCGCGTTTCAATGGGTTAAAGTCCGTTGCATATTATCCTTTCATCTGCATCGACCAAAAGGATTGACCAGATGGCTGGGAAGCAGGTTCCATTGGATAGATAAAATTGTATGTACATTTGTATATAATTGGTATATAATTCCTGTATATAGGTTTCCCGTAAGCATAAAGGAGGTTAATGAATGAAGGACTTGCGTAATAAGCTACTAAAGTTTCTCGGAAAGGTATTAATAGCTTCGATTGTGATTGGCCTTGCTTTCTATCTCCTATCGACGGTAACAGAGCTTCCTTTGGTGGATGCGTTCCAGTATGCAGGAATTGCCTGCATCCTGGTTGGACTCCTGTCCCTGGTCGGCAAGATGAATATGACCACGGATCCGACCTATCTTCAGTCAAGAAGTATCTCAGAGAAGTCCATAACGGAGAGCTCTTTAGAAGATTTTAAGTCGAGGGATGGTAATTACAGGTTTATTACCTTTATGCTGGCAACCGCAGCAGTACTGATTGGTTTCAGTTTTTTGTTAGATAGTCTCATATAATACCCCTTGTACTGGCGCAGAATAATCCACCCGAAGCGGAATAAATGCTAGAGAATTTCGTTTCTGGTGGTTTTTTAATGTACATAGGTAACCCGGAGAATTAGAAAGTTTTAGCGGATATGAAACCCTTGACCGTAATGGTAAAAAAGAGTAAAATCTTAATAAATAGACAAACGAGGGGGTAAGGTCTTGGAAGGAAATTATAACATCTTGGCGGGTAGTGTGGATACCTTGAATGAAATCAAGGAAAGCCTGCTGGAGCTCCATGGATATCAGGCGAAATATGATGCTCTGACTGAAGAAGAGCAGAAGCTGGAGAAGAGTATCCAGGCGGCTGAGAAGGCTGTCGCTGAGGAGATCGCGTCCACTGTGAAGAAGCGTAGACAGGAAATTGAGGATACCTTTGATAAACAGATTGATAAGACCAGGGCAAGGATTAAAAAGATACGGGATAAGAGGGACAAGCGTAAGGATAGCAAGGTGTCAGAACGTATCCATGAAGAGACAGCTCCCTTGAGAGAGGACAATAACCGGTTGAAGCTGGAAGCGAAGACGATCTTCAAGCAAATGCATGTTCCTGCTTTTTGCAATACAAGATATTATTATTCCTTATATTACCCTAAGTATCTTGGTGATATTGGCAGAATTCTTTTTACTCTACTTATGACCCTTTTTATTATTCCTTGCGGGATCTATTTTCTGGTCCTGAAGGAGGATAGAATCCTATACCTGGTTCTGCTCTACATTGCCAGTGTCCTATTGTTCGGCGGACTCTATCTTCTGATCGGTAACAAGACGAAGGACAAGCACCCGGAGGCCATGAAACAAGTCAGGAATTTAAGATCCCAGATCAGAAGCAATCACAAGAAAATGGACGTCATTCGGAGAAACATTAAAAAAGACCGCGATGAAAGTAGCTATGGACTGGAGAATTTCGACGAAGAGCTAGCTAGACTGAGCAAGGAGGAAGCAGAGATCGCAACTGAGAAGAAGGATGCGCTGTTAACCTTTGATAATACCACTAGCCAGGTGATCGCTGCTGAAATTATGGGACGGCAGGAGGAGAAGCTGGCAGCCATGAAGGCGGACTATGACTCCGTCTGTTCGGAAGCGGGTAGGTCGGCGGACAAGAGTAAGGCCTTAACCATTAAAATAGCCAGTGAATATGAACCATTTATCGGGAAAGACCTTATGACTCTGGAGAGGCTTGATGCATTGACGAATATCATCCAGGCCGGAAATGCTACCACTATATCCGAAGCCTTGGCCTTCTATCGTCAGAACATGGGTTAATATCATTTGTTCTATAAGGCAACTACCTTTAAATGACTGATACAGTAGTTGATTGCCAGGCAGATCTGATCTGCCATGGACATAACGACATTCAGTCTAGTAGTCTGTAGCATCATGTGATCCATAAAGCCTGAGAAATTAACAATACCGGTAATAAAGAGGTCTCCCACCTCGGGCAGATCCTTATCTACTCCGGCTCCGGGCTTTAAAGGCCCTTCCCCTAAGGTAATATAACCGATATGATCGGATCTTCCCAAAGAGGCATCGATTGCAATGATAAACGCATCTTCATGTGTTTGATATATTCTTGCAACGGTGTCTTTTAGATTTTTAGCATGGACCGGTTCCTCCAGGGTTCCATAAACAAAGTAATTATGCAAAGTTTTATATTTAGACAGCTTATATCCGATAATAGGTCCGAGGCAATCCCCGGTAGCCCTGTCAGATCCGATGCACAGAAATATAATTGTTCTGTTTGAGAGATATTGTTCCCTCAACAGTTCGGATAAAGTACGGCCCAGTTCATATGCAGTAGTTTGCTCACTCGAATTAAAGTATGTGATTCTGTGCTTACTTTTTAAGAAAATGCTCATAATAAACCTCCATGATGCCGGAACAGTGAGAAATCATGATTTTTCACACTTCCTCCGTTAACTAAGTTGATAATCTTAGCATAAGTATTACCAAGAACGTTAAAAATAGACATCATAATAGGCAATACATGGGCGTCCATTATTCAAAATAGTACGAATATCGCAGGATTTTATTCAGGGTTAGGGACCCGCTACCAGAATATTACCGATTTTATTACTTTTAAGTAGAAAACAGTGGACAACTTCTAAAGAACCTGATGCTGAATACGACAAAAAGCCTGTCCTATCTATGCTATGATTATTTATATTTTTGGGATTCTATGTAATCCTCAGTATGGATAGGAGCTGGGCGCATGATTGAAACTGTTTATAGTAACGAGAATGGTGAAGCTAATCGGACAGGCAGGATACAAACTTCATTTAAAATGCCAAAGAATATTCGTCAGGTCGGTAAAAGTAACGCGACCAGAAAAATATATGTAGAAGACTATGTAATGTCCTTCATCAAACAGTTGGCCGGAGAAGATTATTCTAGGTATAAGATAGCAGTTCTGGTTGGACAGAATGTGAAGCAGGAGGGCTGCCGGAGTCTGTTTATCTACGGGGCTGTAGAAGTAGCCGACATGGATGACACCGGTGATATTACCTTTTCAAATGATACCTGGACCGCCATCTATGAGAGTATCAAGAAGTACTTTGTAGAAGCAGAGATACTGGGGTGGTTCCTGGGAGGACCCGGATACCTGTTAGAAGAAAAGGAGAAGATACTTAAGGCTCATATCGATAATTTCGCCGGAGCAGATAAGACCCTGTTGACCTTTGATAATATGGAGAAGGAAGAAGCGTTCCATATTTATGAGAGTAACCGCCTGGTCAAGCAGGAGGGCTATTACATATATTACGAGAAAAATGAGGAAATGCAGAACTATATCATTGAGCATAATAAGCCGCCGGAAAGTACGGAGGCGAATTATGATGACAGAGTCTCCAGGGAGATCCGGTCCGTCATTCAGAGCAAGAAACCTGCCCCTGTTCAGGAGAACAAAAATGTCACTAGGCTGATGTATGCTGCCGGAACCTTACTGGCCGTTATTATCCTTGTAGTGGGAGCGGCGATGCTCAGTAATTATGATCAGATGAAGAATATGCAGAAGGCTTTGGATTCCCTGTCACGGAACCTGGAGCAGGTAGAGTCTGTTTTTGTTAAGGAGAATAAGGACCCTGCCTCCAAATTGACTAAGGAAGAGACCAAAACGGATTCCAACGACAGCTCAGAGACCGGAAACAAGGAGGATAGCCTGAATGTCAATGTAGTACCCGGGGAGCTGGAACCCCTAGAAGAGGAGAAGGAACCGGACAGTGGGGAAGAGCTCGTAGATGATGAGGAGGATGAGGCTGCAGCCGAAGAGAAGAAGGATTCTTCGTCCAAGGAGAATGATGAGACAGAGGATGTGAAGGATGAAAAGGAAGTTAAATACTATACAGTAACCAGCGGGGATTCTCTGGCAGGCATCAGCTATAAGCTTTATAATTCTGCAAATTATATTTCCGTGATCAAGAAACTAAATAACATAGAAGATGAGGATATGATCTATATCGGACAAAAGTTGATTGTTCCGTAGCATCACTTATTACAAGTAAGCGAATGTACAAATTGACGAAGTTAAAGTTGATGAAGGGTTTTTGGCTTCCGAATCCAATTTAGAAAGGATGTGCCCTGCAGCCTGTCTCATACATAGATAGGTACCGTAGGCACGTCCATTTTTTTAAAAAATATAGTGCCTTTGATAGGAAAATGAGTTATAATCAGTGTAAAGTATGGAACGGGAGCAGGATATGGCCAGGGATAAAGAGGTGCAACAATCGATAAGGGATTATCACAGCCGGAAGAAGCGTAACCGCAAGATCAGGGTCTATGCATTTTCTGTGTTGCTGCTGATCTTAGTGGCAGCAGGAGCGTTCTACCTGTTCAAGCTGTATCACCGGTCTTACAGTGGCTTTGAGATCTCCGGTAACATTCCAAATACGGAGGAGAATTTGGCCGGATACATACAATATAACGGTTCAGCAGTCAAATATGGGCTTGATGGAGCGATTGCCTTTGACAAGAAGGGAAAGCTGTTATGGAATGGTTCCTATGAGATGAAGGATCCGATTGCAGATACCTGTGAGAAATATGTGGTTATTGCGGACAGAGGAAATAAAGCTGTTCATGTATATAATGAGGACGGCGAAGAAGCCAGCTTTACGATGGAGCATGATATCATCAAGGCAGCAGTAGCGTCCCAGGGTGTTACTGCTATATTGATGGGGGATAAGGAAGCCCATTATATTAAGCTGGTGGATATTAACGGAGAGGTATTGGTAGATCAAAAATACCCCATCAGTAAGTATGGCTATCCGATGGATATCGACCTGTCAGAGGATGGAAAGAAGCTGGCTATGATCCTGATGAAAGTGAATCAGGGAAAGATAGTGAACGAAGTTGGGTTCTGGAATTATGGTGAAGTAGG